>JAEYRR010000101.1 GCA_023435505.1 Bacillota bacterium
CCATAGCACTTATTACATTGGCAGGAAGCAAGCCGCGCAAAGTATCAACAATAGAAGCCATCTCTCGAATTTCGGTTGTTTGACCATCTAGCGATAATCCAACCCCTAACGAGAAAATACTGCTCAATACAACACCTATAATAGCTGCAATCCATGTTGTACCAATTAACATACCAATGGTACGAGCTGTTATTTTGCCAAGATTATCTCCCTTCATGTTCATAATCACACGTACAATGGATACGAAGACAAGTGGAACAACCAACATCTTCAGTAAATCCATGTATCCATTTCCAATCAAGCCATACCATTTTGAGATTTCCTTCAACCAAGTTAGTTTCTCAGGATCTGATGGAAATCCTGCCACAGTTTGAATTACCACTCCAAGCACAAGACCTAATACCGTACCAAGAATCATACGTGTTGAAAATTTCACTTTTCTCTTTTCTACACGATGGATGACTGCAAACAATCCTATTAAGACCGCTAAGAATATATAAGTTCTCAGGTCACTAAGCATTATAAAATCTGTTAAGAATGTACTTTCTTTCATATGTCCTCCTAATTCATACTATTTAGATATGAATATTCGGTTTATTATAAACTTACTATATATCTATGTAAATACATTAACTGGTTATGGTTTATTTTCCCATGTTATATTTTGCATAAATGTTCCTTATTAATTGCACACAACAAAAATAAGGGTGTAATCACTGATTCGAATGTGATTACACCCTTATAAAACCTACTTTTCACCGTATTGCTCATTCCATAACTTCGCTTTTTCAGCTTCTACTTTTATTTGCTTAACGGTATATCCATCGAATGCTGCAAAAATATTATCACCAGCACTATCCATAGGAGATATTGTACCATTATCATTTATTTTGGCAACTCTGATGTTATCAAGATAAGGACTATCTTCTGAATAATCAAGCATTAATAAAGAGTTAGACCCGACACCTAAAGTTTTACTGTTGTCAGTGAATGAGATCGCACCTATATTTTTCTTATTCGTAGTAATCAGTGGTTTGAATTCGCTGAAACTATACTTCCAACAATCATTCTCCCATTCGTCTTTTGCAGTTTCAACAGAAGCAACCTGAACCTCTGCTAAAACACCAATATCACCCCAATTCCTTATCATTTTACCTAATGGGGAAATAGCGGAGTCGAAATTCTCATCCGATGTCATTTGAGTAATAACATTTGTAAGCACACTTGTATCTTTACCATCATAACAATTCAACTTCTCATGTTCAGAGTGGGACCATATTTTCCCTTCATTATCTACTTCCCATAAAACATCAAGGTCATAACAGACATAATATTGTCCTGTCTCCACATCCTTTATTAAAGGTAAGAGATAGACGCCGTCTTTTCTAAGTAAATTAGTTTTTTCATCACCCATACAACCTCCATTTAAAGATTGTATAATAGTTAATGTGTCTGGAACATCGGCATGATTACTCCATAATTCTCCAATCACTTGAACAGATGATGTTTGCTTTAATGAACAATAATCATTACTTTTATCCTCATATTGTACCGTGTCAATTACTTTAGCATAAACGAAGAAATCAGGCGAATAATATGAAAAAAAATCGCATAATTTGGATGCTGCCATTCTATCTGCTAGATTACCAGTTTGTATATCAGATAATTTATAGTTGTCAACTGCAAGTCCTCGCAGCAAAGTTTCACTGTTTTCTGTTAGAACTGTATGAAATGGAGTATCACTGTTTTCTGGCTCCATATTATTAAATATCGCAACAGCAACTACAACCATCAGACTTAAACTAAATAGAGAGGATAAAAATACTATTCTCTGCCTTCTATTTTGTGCCTTTTTTTTATTAACCTTTTCATATATACTTGACATTGTTTCCTCAAACTTCTTCATAATGAAAGCCCTCCTTTTCCAATATGGCTTTAAGTGATTTGCGCGCCGAATATGCTATATTTTTTACTTGTCTATTACTCTTTTTAAGAATTTTAGAGATATCTTCATAGCTCATATCTTCAAAATAGATCAACATTAAAACTGTTTTATATTCACGATTAATGCCTTCAAGTGCTTTCGCTACAGCTTTGTTTTTCTCTGTTTTAATAATACTAGTTATAAGCTCTTCCATATCGCTTGAATCTTCAAAAGTAAGAGTAACTTCTTTTTTATTCTTTCTTATGTAATCGACTGCTTTATTTCGTGCGACTGCGAAAAGATAAGTTTTAAAAGAAGATTTTCCACCATAACGGTTTTTGTGGACAATTAGATCAACAAAAACATCCTCCATTAAATCTTCTGCTATTGTCAAATTGCTTACAAAACCATTAATAAAGTACAACAAGTTCTTACTATATTCATTTACTATTTCTTCAAAACCACTTTCATCACCATTGAGAAAACGGTGGTAGCTACTTGCACCGTTATTCATACAGTATCTCCTCTCATTAATTTGGCAAATTTTACTCTGCACTTATTAGTCGTTTGAGACTCAAAAAAGTCTAAGTTTTGTCTATATTATTCATATCGTCTATCTAATAGCTTATATGTAGCCAAGAAACATGACCTACAAAAGCAATCGAATCTGCATTTGTTATCCAAATAAGGAAATACATACATTTTTTTGTGTGCTAATCTAGCACAATATTAATAATACTAATAGTACTACATCTCTTCCTCATATCGTTTCGTTTACTTACATAAAATCATCCGGACATCGTATCTGGAGGATTTTAATACTTTATAAAGGACAGATGTATATGAATAAAAAATTATCCAAAGATGCATATGGCGGCGTACATGGTAAAGATTATGTGCCTTATGTGTCAAGTGGTTCAAAGACGGGTGGAAGCCCAGCTATTTTAATTATTGGTATCATTCTTGCTGCATTGTTTGCAGCATCCACGGCGTACTCAGGTATGAAATCAGGCCTTACTGTTGCAGCCGGTATTCCAGGATCAATCATTGGTTCCGGCTTGATTGCAGGCTTTTCCAAGAAAAAAGGAATCCTAGGAAAGAACTTAGTTCAAGGAATGTCTAGTGGTGGAGAGTCCATAGCCAGTGGTGTCATTTACCTGCTTCCAGCAATTTTGCTTATTGGTTCTAATGTAAGCTTTTTAGAAGGCTTATTAGTCAGTGTAGGTGGTTCTTTCTTTGGAATAGGAATCTCTTCCTTAGTTTACAAAAACTTAATTGAGGAAGAACACGGAAACTTAATGTATCCAGAATCTATGGCAATTGCCGAAACACTTGTAGCATCTGAGGGTCAAGGCGAATCCATGAAATACATGGGATATGGATTTGGAATCAGTGGTCTTATCACCGTTTTGACTGGGTCTTTCCTAAATGTTGTCAATAGTACCATCAGCTATGTCAACGAAACATTCTATAAATGGAAATTAGAACTAGAAGTAAATCCTCTTTTACTAGGAATTGGATTTATTGTTGGTATGGATGTCTCTCTTACTATGTTTGCAGGCTCCATCTTAGCTAACTTTGCTATCTTACCTCTAATCAGCTATTTCGCAGAACTTGCAGCAAATAACCATAGGGTCTGGAATGAAGGTTCTATTGCAATCAATGAGATGATGGTAAATACCATTGCTGGTAGTTATGTAAAATACATTGGTGCTGGTATGATGTTATCCGGTGGTCTAATCGGTGCAATGAAATTAATTCCAACCATCATTTCTTCTATTAGAGATACACTGGGTGCAAAATCTTCGGAAAGTAAGAGCGATTCAAGGTTTGCAACTTTTGTTTTATTAGCTTCCATCCTAATTGGTTTTGTAGCTGCCTTCTTCATTTCAGGCGGTAATCTTGTAATGGCTGTCTTAGGAGCCATTTTATCCTTCTTCTTATCTTTACTTTTTGTTATCGTGGCAGGAAGACTTGCTGGTACGATTGGAACATCCAACCTTCCTGTTTCCGGTATGACAATCGCCTCCTTAGTCATCGTTACTCTAATATTTGTAATCCTCGGATGGACAAGTTTAGGAAGCAATAAATCCTTGCTTTTATTTGGTACCTTTATCGTGACTGCTATCTCAATTGCCGGTGGATATAGCCAATCACAAAAAGTGGGATTTATCTTAGGTGGTAAGAAAAGCGAGATGGATAAATATTTCGCAATCTCTAGTGTTGTTGGTGTAGTAATTGTAGTAGGTATCATCAAATTACTTGCAAACCAACTTGCTATGACAGGTGATAATGTTCCATTTGCACTTCCACAGGCAAACCTAATTTCAACATTAACATCTGGAATCATGTCTGGCAATCTTCCATGGCATATGATCATCATCGGTGCTGTTATTGGTATCGTTTTATTCTTATTAAAACTTCCTGTTATGACCATTGCGATAGGGTTCTATCTTCCAATTGCAACAACATCCATCATTTTAGTTGGTGCGTTTGTTCGTCTATTCATCGAAAAGATTGCTAAAACTAACGAAGATAAGGAAGAAAAAGTAGCAAACGGTATCAGCTTATCTTCCGGTCTTGTTGCCGGCGGTTCCATCATTGGACTTGTAGGAATCATCCTGCAGGTTCTTGGAGTAATAGGTGGAGCTAAACCGGCTGGTTTTGCAGCTACCAATGGAATGGGCTATTTACTACTTGCTGTCTTAGTCATATTTACAGTACTCGTATTAATGAAGAAAAAGAAAGAGGCAAAATAAATTGGTAGCCCAGATTATAAAACGAGATTTAAAAGCAATCTTTCATAATATTTCTGCAATTATCGTATTACTTGCGTTATGTGTATTACCGTCTCTGTATGCCTGGTTTAATATAAAAGCATGTTGGGATCCTTATTCACAAAATGCAACAAGGAGGCTAAAAATTGGTGTTGTAAATTTAGACAATGGAATCACCCTTAATAATACTACTATCAATATTGGAGATAAAGTCATGGAAGGATTAAAAGACAATCACCAGTTAGGCTGGCAGATAGTAGATAATAGTACAGCTAGAAATGCGGTAGAGGAAGGAAAGTACTTTGCTATGATTACCATACCTGAACATTTTACGGAAGATCTCACCTCTATTCTGTCTTCTGATGTAAAACAGGGGGAAATCATATACACGGTCAATGAGAAAATAAATGCAATTGCCCCAAAGCTTACTGAAAAAGGAGCGTCTGGGATACAAGAGACCATTAGTAAGCAAGTAGTGGAGACAACAAGCAAAGCAATAATTGAAGTGGCGAAAAGTATTGGCGTTAATTTGGAAAAGGAGATTCCTAAAATCAGAGCAATCTATAACAAGTTAGTGTTATTACAATCCAAATTTAGTGAGATTAATCATACAGTAGGGAATACCAACCAAGGATTAATTAAGCTAAAGGACATCATTAGGGAGTTAAATGATCAGATACCAACCATAAATCAAACCATATTAGATGCACAAACTTTTGTGAAGAATACAGAGACCTTTTTAGTAACCTCCAAAGAGGTAACTGGTAAGCTAGGTCCCGTAATTAAAAATGACCTACAACTTGTTAGTAGTTTATCATCCACTGTAGAGAAGGATACTGTAGCCATTCGTGAACTTATTACTAGTAACTCGGATAAAGTATTACAAGCTGTAGAGAATCTTGCCACAAAGCTAGACGATCTAAGTAAGTTAAATACAGGAGTTACATGCTTTTTACAAGGATTAATTCATCTATCAGTAAAGAAACCATTTACTTCATTAATCGACAAGCTTCATGCATCACAAGCTAACTTAACCTCTTTTG
>JAEYRR010000112.1 GCA_023435505.1 Bacillota bacterium
GACAAGCCTCTCTAGCTAATGGTTAGAGAGGCTTTTTAGTTGGCCCCTAAACTGACATAAACAAAAAACCTAGTTATCAAAGATAACTAGGTTTTTAAGCAGGGGTGGAAGGAATCGAACCATCCTCTGGAGTTTTGGAGACTCTTATTCTACCGATGAACTACACCCCTATGATGTTTTGCGTCTTTCGACGTTGCTTTAATATCTTACTATGAATTGTGTGAATTGTCAATATAATTTGCAAACTTTTTGCATAATTTTTTTTAAGGAGACAAAATAAGCGTTTTTTAGATACTCCTCCGATTTTTTATAATGTTGACATAAAAGTTTGATAATGGTAATATAATGACAATAATCAAAAGCTTAAATACATATTAATTTCATAGTTAAATGCTAAGACAGGGAGGAGTACATACTTACCGGGCTCAGAGAGAAGACGGTGGGTGAAAGTCTTTACTTAGGAAGTGTGGAAGTAGCCCTTGAGCAGTGAACAAAACGAGAGTATTCTTTAGTAGATTTCAACGGAAGGTTCCGACGTTATCCGGAATACAGTATAGACAATAATCTGTGCTGGGCAAGAGCAGAAGAAATTCTGAATTTAGGTGGTACCACGGATGCATATTCGCCCTAAGCTAATTAGATAGCTTAGGGCTTTTTTTAACACTATAATTGATATGGAGGTAATGAGAATGGAAGTAAAGGGAACAGAGCTTTTTGTAAAAGCATTGAAAGAAGAAAAAGTTGATATTCTATTTGGTTATCCTGGAGGAATGGCAATAGATTTATTCGACGCCCTCTATGGGCAGGAGGAGGTAGAGGTCGTCCTTCCACGTCATGAGCAGGGGCTCATACATGCTGCAGATGGCTATGCCAGATCCACTGGAAAAGTGGGAGTTTGTCTGGTTACTAGTGGCCCTGGGGCGACTAATCTGGTTACCGGAATTGCAACCGCTAATTATGATAGTGTTCCCCTTGTATGCTTTACTGGCCAGGTACCTACCAGCCTTATTGGAAATGATGCATTTCAGGAGGTCGACATTGTTGGAGTTGCTCGTAATATCTGTAAATATGCGATTACAGTACGAGACCGTAAGGATCTAGGTCGCATTATCAAGGAAGCCTTTTACATAGCCAGAACTGGCAAACCAGGACCTGTTCTGGTAGATATCCCTAAGGATATTCAACAGGCATATGGCTCTGATGAGTATCCAAAGGAAGTTAACATAAGAGGGTATAAACCGAATAACGGAGTTCATGTAGGACAATTAAAGAAAGCGGTTTCTGTCTTGCATGCAGCCAAAAAACCGGTATTTTTAATTGGTGGTGGAGTGAATATCTCCAGAGCTCAGGAGGAAATGACGCAACTGGCAGAACTCACTGGAGTTCCTGTTATTACCACAATTATGGGAAAAGGGGCGATAGATTCCAATCATCCTTTGTATATCGGTAATATTGGTATGCATGGAAGCTATGCTGCTAACCATGCCATCAGTGAATGCGATGTGTTATTTTCCATCGGTACCAGATTTAATGACCGTATAACCGGTAAGATTAGTGAGTTTGCGAAGCATGCAACTATTGTACATATTGATATAGACTCAGCCTCTATATCCAGAAACATAGAGGTAGATATTCCAATCGTATCAGATGCCAAGCTTGCCATAACCAAGATGCTAGAGATGTGCAAGCCTGTTAAGACCTTAGAGTGGATTGAAAAGGTGATGGCTTGGAAGAAGGACTATCCTATATCCATGAAAGAGTATGAAGGACTTACTCCAGAAAAAATCATACGCAAAATAAATGAATTGTTTAAAGACTTAATTGTGGTAACAGATGTAGGGCAAAATCAGCTTTGGACCACTCAGTACCTAGAGCTTAATAAGGGGAAACAGCTTTTGACCTCTGGAGGGCTTGGAACTATGGGATATGGTCTGCCTGCAGCAATTGGTGCCCAGTTTGGTAATCCGGATAAGGACGTAGTTTGTATCTCCGGTGATGGCGGTGCGCAAATGAATATTCAGGAGCTTGCGACGGCAGTAGTAAATGAGATTCCTGTAATCTTCTGTATCTTTAACAACGGCTATCTGGGGAATGTGCGACAATGGCAGGAGATGTTTTATAACAATCACTATTCCAGTACCTGTTTGAGATTTAGAAAACGATGCTACATGGATTGTAAAAACCCTGAAAAATACTGTCCAAAGTATACTCCTGATTTTGTGAAACTGGCAGAGAGCTATGATGCTAAAGGAATTCGAGTTACGGATGAGTCTCATTTGGAAGAAGCGCTTCTGACAGCAAAAGCCAACAAGGAGGGCCCTACAATCATCGAGTTTATTATTGAGAGAGAAGCCAATGTGCTTCCAATTGTACCAGGTGGCAAAACATTAACTGAAATGGTTATGGAATAGTGAGGAGGAACAGACATGAAGAAAAGATGGATATCATTATATGTAGAAAATGAAATCGGTGTTTTAGCTCGAATCAGTGGTTTGTTCTCCAGCAAATCCTATAATGTGAATAGTCTTACCGTAGGTGAGACGGAGGATAAGTCCATTTCCCGAATGACCATAAGCTTAACCAGCGACGATAAGACGTTTGAACAGATTAAGAAACAGCTGAATCGCTGCGTGGAGGTTATAAAAGTAGTGGATTTCACCAACATGGCGACTCATATGAAGGAAATCCTGTTTGTAAAGGTATCAAATTGTACCAAAGCAGATAAAGCAGAAGCTTTTCGCATTGCACAGGTGTTCAATGTGAAAATAGTGGATTATAATAAAGATAGTCTGTTAATGGAATGTGTCCAGACAGAGGACAGAAATAACCAGCTGATTGCTCTTTTAGCTGATACATTTTTAAACCGTATTGAAGTAGTCCGGGGAGGTAGTGTGGCAATCGAGGCGATTTGCATGTCAGAACGTTAAGGAGGAGTGTATGATATTTTATTTCACGGGAACCGGCAATTCCTATCATGCTGCAAAAGAGATGGCAACTGCTACCAAGGACGAACTTGTGGAGATCAGTGATGCAGTAAAGCAGAAACGATATGAATATACACTGCAGACAAAGGAGAGAATAGGCTTTGTATTCCCAGTATACTACTGGGGTCTTCCTACAGTGGTGGAAGACTTTATAACAAAGATGACGCTAAAAAACTCAGGTCAAAGCTATATCTATGCGATCCTAACCTGCGGAAGCTCTATCGGGACAACAATCAGCAAATTAAATAAGCTTCTTAGTAAGAAGAAACTTAAACTTGATAGTGGCTATTCTGTTGCTTTCCCGGATAATTATATCCTCTTGTATGATGTGTCGGACAAGGAAGAAAAAAAGAAACAGCTTAAGGAAGCAGATATACTCTTAGAAGAAATAAAAAAGGACATTGTGGAGAGGACCAAGGGAATTTTTCGTATAACCAAGGGGAGAGCCCCTCATCTGTTATCTACAGTCCTGCATTCTTACTATAAAAAGAATAGGAAGACAAAAGCCTTTTACGCCACAGACGCCTGTATCGGTTGTGGCCTTTGTGAGAAAATCTGCCCTGTGGAGACTATCTCACTGGAAAATGGAAGTCCTCAATGGGGGAAAGAATGTACCCAGTGTCTTGGCTGCATTCACCGGTGCCCTACCCAAGCTATCCAATACGGGAAAAAGACTGAAAAACGTGGTAGATATATACATCCGGATCTATTAAATGAAAAATAGCTCGGGAAACGATAAAGGAGTCAGTTATGTGGAAACTTAAGAGGTATTTAAAAGGATATGGAAAAGAGAGCTTTATTGGACCTTTGTTCAAACTTTTAGAAGCCTGTTTTGAACTGATTGTGCCGATTATCATGGCAAAAATCATTGATGTAGGAATTAAAAATAAGGACTTACAATACATTCTGAGTTTAGGCGGGGTGCTGGTATTTTTAGGCCTTTTAGGTCTTGCCTGCTCCCTGACTGCCCAGTATTTCGCGGCAAAAGCCGGAATGGGGTTTGGAACAGCACTTAGAAATGATTTATTTGCCCATA
>JAEYRR010000116.1 GCA_023435505.1 Bacillota bacterium
ACAAAGTAGGACCTTTGATGCAAACGGAAGGGATCACTTCCATGGACATCCTGCCCTTAGTACTAAGATGGCAAAAGCTATACTAAATAGGTTAAAATTCGATAATTATACGACCAATCTTGTATTACGTCTGATTGCTAGCCATGATGACAGACTCTCTCCAAAGCCTGTTAAAGTAAGAAAGGCTGCCAATGCCATCGGAAAAGACATTATGGAGCTCTTATTTTTGGTGCAGAAGTCGGATATCTCTGCACAAAATCCATCTACTATTCCGGAGAAATTGGAACTTCTTCAGAAGGCTCAGGAGATTTATGAGGACTGCCTAAGACAAGGAAATCCTATGAGCCAAAGTGATCTCGCTATCAATGGAAAGGATCTTATTGAACATGGATTTTTACCTGGTAAAAGTCTGGGAGACCTTTTAAACTCCTTACTCAAAGAGGTACTGGTACACCCTGAATATAATGATAAAGAGAAACTTCTTTGCCTGTCTGAAAAGTATAGGGATACCTCTTCTTTTTAGGTATGAAAACTTCCATCTCTTCATAATATTAATCAAGGCACTTGGTCTAAGATGATTAATTGATTGGAGGCAATACTGTGGACGACAAACATAGCGAAGTTTTTAGACAATATGATCTAAAAGTCTATAATATGTACCGCGCAAGAGGTGCATTTCTTTTAGAAACCAATCAAGGGTTAAAGCTTTTTAAAAGTTTTGAGGACTCTGAAAATCATCTTCTTTATGAGAATAAAGTTAAGGAAGTGCTTGTGAATAAGGGTTTTGCCAATGTAGATATGGTACTTCCCAATCGGGATGGAGGACTTATTACAGCTGACAGCGCCGGAGTCAAGTACATCATTAAGAATTGGTTTGAAGGAGAGGAATGCAATCTCAAGGAGTTAAAGGATATTTATGCTGCTTCCAAAAACCTGGCCAGAGTCCACGATGCCTTGGAAGGAGTTGGTGGGGAGGCAGCCATTTTCCAATCCCATCTAGAAGAGGTATTTGACAAGCATAACAAAGAGCTAAAGAGGGCGAAGACCTATATCTGGAATAAGAAGCAGAGAAATGACTTTGAACTCAATTTCCTTCTTGCCTTCGATTTTTTTTATGAGGATGCTAAAAAAGCATTAAAACTGTTAAAGGACTACGACTATGACAGCTTTTATAAAGAAAGTATGTTAAAAGGATTGGGATGCCACGGGAATTATACCTATCACAATATTCTGATTACAAAGGAAGGAGTGGCCATTACCAATTTCGAGAAGTGCTGTATCGGTGTCCAAATTATGGATCTATATCAGCTCTTCCGCAAGTGTATGGAGAAAAATAATTGGGATAAGAATTACGGTCATACCATTCTTAATGGCTATACCTCTGTTCGTAATATCTCGAAGGAGGAGTACCGCATATTATACCTACTACTCCTCTATCCAGAGAAGTTTTGGAAGGTCACAAATTACTATATCAATAATAAGAAATCATGGATATCTAAGAGAAATATTGAGAAATTGACAATACTACAGGAACAGGCTTCCTATAAGAATGAGTTCTTAAAGGAGTTTTTTACACGATAGATGGATATGGAATTTAGAGGGTACCATTGTACCGACCTCCCAATCGTTAGATTTTTGGTCTAACTTTTGGGGGTCGGTACAATGGTACCCTCTTTTGTTTGATCGCATAATGTTGTATAATGTGAGTATTACATAAGAATCTATAAATGTCATGTAAAGGGGTACAGTAGGATATGAATTATAAAGAGGACGAAAGCACCACGGGATTATTAAAATACATCATAGGAATCTGTGTAGCTGCATTAATCATTTTAATGATTATTGTTGTTAGTGGTGTGTTTGGCAATTCGGACAATAAGAAAAAAGCAAATCCTATACAAAGCCCTATAACCAGTGCTATCCCACAGCAGAATTCGAAGGATTCCCTAATAGGAATTGTGAAGGATATTAAAGTAGCAGAAGGGGTGTTTACGCTTCTTCTTATAGATACCGATGAGGAACAGATCTTTACCTTTGACGGAACCACCAGTTTCACCAGTCGATATAACCAACCTTTGACAGCTGGAGAAGTCGCATATGGAGAGATTGTGGAGATTACCTTTGAGGCAGCCACAGGTAAGCTTAAGACCTGTGACATTACGGACAAAGCATGGGAATACAAAGAAATCGGGAAATGGGAAATGGATAAGACAAGCAAATCCATTATAATAGGAAGTAAAACCTATCAGTATTCTGATATCTTTTATGCATATGATCAAAATGGCGGGATAGATACTAACCTATTAAGCAGTAAGGATTTGGTGACTATCAAGGGTATTGGGGGACAGGCCTACTCCATTATCGTAACCAAGGGCCATGGTTTTGTTATGTTAACAGGTTATGAAGCTTTCTTAGAGGGAACCATAGAAATAGGATATGATATTATTACAACAGTGACAGATAATATGATATTGCCACTTAGGGAGGGCGAATACAAAGTTACCATTACAAAGGATGGACTAAGTGCCACCAAATATATTAAGCTCATAGCGGGAGAAGATTATACGTTGGATTTCAGCGAATATAAAGCGGAAAAAGTGAACACAGGCAAATGTTATTTTGACATTACCCCATCAGGAGCAGATCTTTATATAGACAATGTTCAAACAGATTATACAAAACCAATTGAATTAAAATACGGTAACTATGAGATAAGAGTGGAATGTGCCGGCTATCAGACCTATTATGCAAAGCTTAAAGTTGCAGATGAAAAAGAGGTCCTTACCATAACCTTAGTGGATGAGAATACATCGGTTACTGCCACTCCAAGTCCAGGGGTGAGTGTAGAGGATACTAATCCATCTTCTACACCAACAACATCGCCAACAACATCCCCAATGGCATCTCCAACTACTTCTCCGACTGCCAGTCCAAATATGAATAGTACAAACAAGATTCATATCAATGCTCCAGCAGGAGCCTATGTTTATCTCAATGATCAATACAAGGGGGTCATACCCACAAGCTTTGATAAAGTGATCGGAGATGATATGAGATTGACACTTATGATGACAGGGAAGGATTCTAAGACCTATACAGTGACAGTAAAAAATGATGGTTATGATGTGGTCTGGTCCTTCGATCAGTGGTGGCAGTAAGCATTTGGTTATGATTTAGCCTTCTGTTTCATAAAATTAGGTAAGAGTATGAAACAGGAGGCTGTTTTATGAAGAAATGTAGAATACTAGCCATACTGGTGCTTGCCTTCCTAATGTCCGTTACCTTTATGTATGGT
>JAEYRR010000135.1 GCA_023435505.1 Bacillota bacterium
AACAAGCACTTCGTGCTTGGCTCGTTGTTAACACAAAAGCTGCCAACGGCACTTTTGCCGCTGACAGCTGATTTATAATAGTATTATCCAAATATATGAATCAGATCGTTAAATACCACAAATACCATTAACATCATAAGTAGTACAAATCCAATAAAATGTACCAAACCTTCTTTTTCTGCTGGAATCGGCTTCCCACGGACTGCCTCTATCAACAAAAACACAAGACGTCCACCGTCTAAGGCTGGAAATGGTAATAGGTTCATAACTCCTAAGTTGGCACTTAAGAGGATAATGATATATGCAAGTTGCAGAAAAACAGTCATCAAATCTATAGACTTTGCTGCTTCATAGGACTCACCAATCATGTTGACAATGCCTACAGGCCCACTTATATCATCAGTTGACACTTTTCGCGTAATCAACTGGCCAACACTTGCCACAGTAGTCTTAATCCAGAACTTCACTTCCGTATAACTGTATTTTACAATAGTAAGAGGGTTCGTCTGTTTACCCGAGCGAGCCTCGTTATAGCCTAGTCCTATGGTGTATTTAATACCACTGGATTTCGGAGTAACCTCCACGGTGTTCTCCTTACCATCTCTTTTATAGGTAATCTTTAACGGATTTGCAGATAGTGGGTACTTCTTCATATACTCCGCCAGTTCTGCTCCAGTAGCTATCTTATGACCATCTATGGCTACAAGCACATCCCCCTGTTTAATTCCGGCATTTTCAAATACACCGTCTTTTGTAATAGAGTCCATTTTGCACTCTAATTCATTTGCAGTATACCCAAAACCAAGAAGGAATTTTTCATAACTGGTAGGCACTAATGTGGCTGTATAACTCTCACCATCTCTCTTATAAGTAATATCAATAGGCTCATTATCCTCTATTGGATGAAATTGAAAGTATACACTGATGTCACGTCCTATATCAATATTTTTTCCATTGATACTGGTAATTATATCGCCTTCCCTAAGGCCTGATTGCTCTGCGGCAAACCCTTGTGTAACACTTGTTACAGTTGGTTTATCGATTCCTGTAAATCCAACCACAAACATTGCTAGAATAAATGCCAGAATAAAGTTAAAAATAGGCCCTCCGGCAATAACCGAAATCCTCGCCCAGACACCTTTGTTATTAAAAGCTCTAGGGTCTTTGCTGTTTTCATCCTCACCAAGCATCATACAAGAGCCACCGATTGGAAATATCTTTAATGAATATCTTGTCTCCTTACCTTTAAAACTAAGAAGGCGAGGTCCCATACCTAATGAGAATTCATTTACCATGATTCCATTTTTTTTGGCCAGAAGGAAGTGTCCCAATTCATGAAATATAATAATGATACTAAAAACAATTAACGCTATGACTATCTTCATATAGTCCTCCTATACCCTTTTCTTAACACTCACTCTTCCAGATACTATTTATAAAATCATATGTGTCCTGCTCAATTCTTAGAATTTCTTCTATACTTGGTTCCTTCATATAATCTATATTTTTCATAGAACTTTCAATAATTCTAACGATATCTAGATATCCTATTTGTCGATTTAAAAATAGAGCGACTGCCCTTTCATTGGCGGCGTTAAATACCGTCGGCATACTTCCCCCCTGCCTGGAAGCTTCATAGGCCAACCCAAGTGCAGGAAAATTTTTTGTATCGGGAGCTTCAAAAGTAAGGCCGTTTAACTCATAAAAATTCAATCTCTTTCCTGGTAGCATCTTACGTTCCGGATAATATAGTGCATATTGAATCGGCAGACGCATATCAGGGGTGCCAAGCTGCGCCATTACTGCCCCATCTGCAAATTCTACCATGGAGTGAATGACACTTTGAGGTTGTATTACAACTTCTATCTGATCCAAATTAACATTAAAAAGCCATTTGGCTTCCATTACTTCTAGGCCTTTATTTACCAGCGTAGAAGAATCTATGGTAATCTTCTTCCCCATAGACCAGTTCGGGTGCTTTAAGGCATCCTCTACCTGGATTTGCCCTAATTCTTCCTTCTTTCTGCCACGGAAAGGTCCTCCAGAGGCAGTCAGAATAATTTTACTGACCTGGTTTCTGTTCTCTCCATGAAGACATTGGATGATAGCAGAATGTTCGCTGTCTACAGGAAGAATGGACACTCCCATCTTTTTGGCTAGAGGCATAATAATATGACCTGCCGTCACAAGAGTCTCCTTATTAGCTAGGGCAATATCCTTCCCTGCCTTTATTGCCTCAACAGTAGGCAAAAGTCCTATCATTCCCACCATAGCAGTGACAACAATCTGTGCATCCTTTATAGTTGCACATTCTATCAGTCCTTCCATTCCGGAAACTACCTTAACCGGCATATGAGAAATCTGACTTTTTAACTCTTCAGCCTTTTTATGGTCATACACACAAACCACTTCAGGCAAGAACTCTTCAATTTGCTCTTTTAGCTTTTTGATATTGCTACCAACTGCCATAGCAGTTACTTGAATATCTTTATTATATCGTACAATATCCAAAGTCTGAGTCCCTATAGAACCAGTGGACCCAAGTACTATAATTTTCTTCATTTCCCTGTCATCCTAACTGTGATTATACTATTTGCAAGACCGTTCCTTAAAGAATTGTCATTAAAAGTAAGTAAACAATAGGAGCGGTAAATATTATACTGTCAAAACGATCTAAAATTCCCCCATGTCCAGGAATTAGTTTTCCATAATCTTTAATACCATGATTTCTCTTGATTGCAGAAGCTGCTAAATCACCAATCTGGGAAAGCACACTAGAAGCTGCTCCAATAATTGCAAGCGTTATCTGTGGATTATCAATACTAGTCAAATGACTCTTAAAGATTGTGGCATAGATGAAACCTATTAGACCTGCACCTATAATACCACCGATACATCCTTCAATAGATTTCTTCGGACTTAACTCACTTGGTAATTTATGTTTACCAATCAGCATGCCAACACAGTATGCACAAGTATCAGAGCCCCAGGCACCAATAAATGCCAACCATATCAGATAGTTACCGTTATTAAGAATTCTAAGCTGATATAAATAAGATAGCATGATTGAAACGTAAACAAAACCAAATATAGTCATGGCAATCTGATCTGATTTATATTTGGGATATAGAATAACATAAATCGCCATTACTAGCAATAGTAATACTACTATAGTATAAAACATGAAGTCTGTATATTGAAAACGGATTGCAAAATCCAATGCTAATGTGGCTAGATATCCAGCAAGAGCTAAAACTGTCTTATGAATATTTACAACACGATAAAGCTCCATTAACCCTATAAGACTGATCAGTACTACTAATGCAAAAAGAACATCGCCACCAACAATAACAGTACTTATCATTATGGCTAATAAAACAATTCCGCTAATCAAGCGTGTGATAAACATATTGTTTCCCCCTAAACTTTACCGTATCTTCTTTCTCGGCTATTATAGTATTCAATGGCCTTTACTAACTCCTTTTTATTAAAATCAGGCCAAAGTACATCTGTAAAATAGAATTCTGTATACGCCAATTGCCATAATAGGTAATTGGACAGTCTCTGCTCTCCGCTTGTGCGAATCAGTAAATCAGGATCCGGAATACCTTTTGTATCTAGATATTCAGAAAATAATTCACTGTTTATATCTTCTAATTTTACCTGTTTCTTATCATATTCTACAAGCAGTTTCTTAATTCCACGCAGAATCTCATCTCTGCTTCCATAATTTAATGCTATATTAAAATTAAGACCTGTATTAGAAGCAGAAATACGCTCCAGGTCACGGATACTTGTTCTTAGATCTTCATCTAATCCGTCAATATCACCCAACACACGTACTCGCATATTGTTCTTAGTTGTGGTCTTTACACAGTCCTTCATATAATTACGAAGAAGCTTCATTAAAGCATCTACCTCAGATTGTGGTCTTGCCCAGTTCTCTGTAGAGAATGCATAGACTGTCAGATACTCAATCCCCATATTATAGGCTTCCTCGCAGATACGTTCTACATTCTTACTCCCTTGTGCATGTCCATAATTCCTTGGCATAAATCTTTTTTTTGCCCATCGTCCATTACCATCTAGGATAATCGCAACATGGCGTGGTATCTTCAATTGTCCATCCATTTTTTCGTCTACCATTTTCAACCTCCTATCTCAATCCAGTTCATTAATAGGAAATATTTTATAATTACCTATCACAGAACAAGGACGTATTCTGCTTTCGCAAAATACGCCCCTATGGTCAGAAAGCTTATACTGTTAAGATTTCCTTTGATTTTGCTTCCATAGTCTTATCAATCTCAGCAACAAACTTATCTGTAGCTTTTTGAATCTTATCTTCTAAATCCTTTAATTCGTCCTCAGTAATCTCACTGGCCTTATTCATCTTCTTAAATGAATCATTGGCATCTCTACGAATATTACGGATGGCAATTTTGGCATTCTCTGCTTTCTTCTTTACATCTTTTACTAATTCCTTACGTCTTTCCTCTGTTAATTCTGGGAATACAAGACGAATAACTTTACCATCATTAGATGGAGTAATACCCACATCTGAGCCTAATATAGCCTTTTCAATTTGTTTAATTAAGCTACTTTCCCATGGTTGAATCATAATGACTCTAGGTTCTGGAACGGATACATTAGCAACAGATTGTAATGTAGATGGCTGTCCATAATATTCTACGCGAATTTTGTCAAGAATATGTGGGTTAGCTCGTCCTGCTCGTATGGAAACGTACTCCTCCTTAAGTGTTTCAATCGTTTTGTTCATTTTTACTTCGTATTGTTCGATTCTTGAATCCATTTTGAACCCTCCTAATTTATTCTTCCACAAACCTTTGTTACAATTTATACAGTAACTCTTGTTCCCGTAAACTTCCCGGAAACAGAGTTGACAATACTATTTTCTTCATTTAGACCAAATACTAAAAGTGGCATCTTATTCTCTAAACACATAATGGACGCGGTAAGGTCAATAACTGCTAATTTCTTCTCAATTACCTCTTCGAAAGATACTTCGTCATACTTAACAGCATCCTGATTATTCTTAGGATCTCTATCGTATACGCCATCAATTGCTTTTGCACAAAGGATAACATCAGCATCCATCTCAATTGCTCTTAGTACAATACCGGTATCTGTAGAAAAATAAGGATGTCCGGTTCCTCCAGCAAAGAATACAACCATACCTTTTTCAAAATACTTATTAGCCCTGTCCTTAGAGAACAGCTTCGTCATAGAGCCGCATTCAAAAGGTGTTAAAATCTGTGTCTTCATACCCACATGTCTGAATATCTCAGAAACATAGATACAATTCATAACAGTAGCCAGCATCCCAATCTGGTCAGCCTTGGTTCTATCTATTGTTTCACTGATTCTTCCTCTCCAGAAG
>JAEYRR010000143.1 GCA_023435505.1 Bacillota bacterium
ATCCTCCCCTCCGTCATCATGTCTGATATAAATAACTTCTATCTTGCTACTTCTCGCTTGTTTGATTAACTCCTCAATATTTTTTTCAAATAATTCAAACTGATATAATTTAGGACTTGTAATCAAACGTTGCGTATCTACTACTAATAAAACCATGATAATTTACCTCCAAATCGCTCGTTTTAACCTAATTACACCCTCTTCTATCTCTTCAAAGCTTAGTTTTCCGTAGCCTAGCACAATCTCATTTTTATGATTCCCTTTTATAATGGAATCCTCTTCTACCAATTCCACCTCAACACCACTTTCTAAAATAGCCAATGCATCCTCCTTAGTTAGCTCTCTATCAAAACGAAGCAGTAGATGAAGCCCGGCATTCTCTCCGGATACCTGTGCATGATTCCCAAACTCTTTATTGATACAGTCTATGAGATACCTCCTTTTCTTTTCATATACCTTTTTCATCTTATATACATGCTTATCCAGATATCTTTCTTTTAATAGTTCTGCTAATGCTAGTTGAATAACCTGATTTACCCATAGATTACAAGCATCCATTTGATGATTTATGTCATCACAGAGCTCACTAGGTAAAATAGCATATCCGATTCTTAAAGAAGGTGAAAAGATCTTACTGAAGCTACCACAATAAATGACACGTTCTGGGTCTAGATTCCTAAGGGGTTGTAACGGTTCTCCCCCATACCTAAACTCACAGTCGTAGTCATCTTCTATGACATAAGCATTATATTGATTGGCATATTGTAACAAGGCAATTCTCCTTGTTGCCGGAAGAATTCCGCCTAGTGGGTATTGATGAGAAGGAACTACATATATCAAGCCAGCTTCTTCTTGTCTTAATAACTGTTCCACGATGATTCCCTGTCCATCTACTGAAACTGGTACCACCTCATAATCATAGCTCTCAAAAATGTTTTTTACAAAAGGAATACATGGGTCTTCTATGAGAATCCTACTCTCTTTCTTTTTAAAAGTCTTAGCAATAAGATCTAGGGCCCCTGACGTTCCTGTTGTAATCACAATCTGCCTATAATCACAAGCAATACCTTTTACTCTATAAACATAATTACTGATTTCCTTGCGGAGTACATCATTACCTGTAAAGTCCTCGTAAGGATAAGCATGGCTCATTTGCTCCAAACAAGCAACTCTTAAGGCCAATCCCCATCGTGCATGGGGAAATAAAGTATCGTCTGGATCTCCTGCTGTAAAGAAAATCACATCTTTTTTTCTTTGCAACGAACTGATATGACAAGGAGGCTTTGGAATTTCAGGCTTTGATAGTCTACCGAAATCCACAGCAAATGTCCCTGAACCCGCAGTGCTAAAGAGGTACCCTTCTGCGATAAGCTGCTCATAGACCTGTATCACTGTATTACGAGATATACTTAACTCTTTCGCCATATTTCTTGACGGAGGTAGCTTCTCACCAGCTTTAATTTTTCCATCCAATATAGCTGAACGTATTTGATTTTGTAGTTGCTTCGTAAATGATAAAGAGTCTGTTCTGCTAATTTCAAACCCATACATTGGAATACCTCCTTATAAATTGGCTCTATTATTTATCGTCATAATTGGCACTTTTCAGAACCAATTTATTCCATATAATGGAGTTAGATGAAAAAATCTAACAAAAAAGTGATTGGAATCTCCATAGGTATTCCAAAAAAGGAGGATTTATGAGATATGTGAATCTAGGTAACACCGATACAAAGGTAAGCGAAATCTGCTTGGGGGCCATGCTATTAGGCTCCGCAGTAGATAAAAATACTTCCTTTAAAATTCTGGATCATTTCGTAGAAGAAGCAGGAGGAAACCATATTGACACTGCAAATTGCTATGCTTGGTGGATGGGAAATGGAGAATTCATAGGCGATGAAAGTGAAACCATTATTGGCCAGTGGATGAAAGAACGTCATAACAGGGATAAGATATTTCTTGCAACCAAAGTAGGTGGACGCCTAAAGAACCCTTATACCATTCGAAACGCTAAGGGTGAGATTTCATGGGACCTTGTACCAAAGGAGTACGAGGGTCTATCAAAAACTGTCATTACACGAGAAGTAGAAAACAGCTTAGCAAGACTAAAAACAGACCACATAGACCTGTACTATACCCATGTTTATGATGATGTAACACCTATTGAAGAAACCATGGATGCGCTAAATACCCTTGTGAAGGAAGGAAAAGTGCGTTATCTCGGTGCCAGTAATTTATCTGCAAATCAATTAGCAGAAGCTAATACTGTGAGTAAAGAAAATAATTGGAGCAAGTATACTGTCCTTCAATCGGAATATACCTACCTTCATCCAAATGAAGAAATGAATGCAGATACAAAATCTCATGCAAGCAAAGAGCTTTTAGAATATGTAACTGCAGATGGTATGGCGTTCTGTGCCTATTCGCCAGTCTTAAAAGGAATCTACACCAACAGAGAAAAACGTAATCAATACTATAATTGGCACCTCTTTAACTCTCCTAAGAATACTAGTAAACTAGAGTTAGTAGAAAACTTGTCTAAAAAGTTAGGGATTACTGGAAATCAGTTGATTCTTGCCTGGATGCTAAAGAAAAACCCACAAATTATCCCTATTCTAGGATTTAGTAAATTAGATCAGTATCTAGATAATATAAAGGCTTATGAAATCACACTTCCTGAGGAAATATTTACGGCTCTAGAAGAGACTGAATAGTCAAAGCTGGGGGAGCTCAGTCCTGTCACTAAAAGAGCACCAAATCCTTATTGTTTAAAGATTTGGTGCTCTTTATCGAGTATTACTTCCATAACATAATTCTTGGATCTCCATTAAGACCATAACCTAATAAAGAAGTGATTACGCAGATTAATCCAAAAATTCCAAGTAATATCCCACCGATTAACCGCTCCTTTTTTGATGCCTTTATAGTTAAAAAAGACCTTCCATCTGATAGTAGCAAATACATAGAATTATAAAATAAAAGTAAACCTAGAAAACCTCGAAAATATACTCGCATTAAATATTATGCATCTCCGGATACTCCAATACTTATCACGAGAACTAGAATAAGCATAATAAACACAAAAACATTAATAAAAAGATAAATTTTACTCTTTTTCATTTTTTCAATCATTATTTTTTCCTCCCAATATTATATAAACTCAGAAATCATGGCTACCCTATTATTTAATATATTGCTTTATCTCTGGTTAAATTTCTAATAATTCTTTATATGTAGCCATATCTGTAGATATACTAAGTCCCAAAAGTGTTTCTTCACTTTTATTTTCCATCAATATCCCATACTTTGTTTCTTCCATAACCTTCCAAGGATTAGCTAATACTTCTCTTTGGGCTATATCCAAAAGAGTTTTTAACAAGTCATCATCAAATGATATCTTTTCTCTAACAGCAGGATGATTTATAGAATGTATCCATTGTAATAAGTGTAAGCTCATCACCTTTCTTGTAAAAGATAAAGCCCTAATCTAAAATATTACATTATTCCATAGATGTTGAATCTGTAGTTTCAGATGAGGCTCCTGAATTTTCAAAATAGTAATATAT
>JAEYRR010000141.1 GCA_023435505.1 Bacillota bacterium
ACTTTCCACTACTTTTTTATAAGCATCTTCAGTGTCTACAAGAGTAGAAGCCAAACCAATGACCCCTGGTTCCCTTAAAACCTTTTCATTATTGAACTGATTTCTATTACTGATGCTGGTTAATGGAAGAAAGGTTGCACGCCCATAATGATTCTTTTTAAGAACATCAATCAGTTGTTTCGCAGTCTCTTCATTATCGGTTACAATATTCTGTATACTCCCACCTAAGGCTGTTTCTACAGCTGTCTCATACTTTTTCTGTACCTTAATAATATCAGCTACAACACCATGAATACCTGAAAATCGATTCTTTTGTTCCATAATTTTACGAATACTGTTTCCATATCCCTCATAACGCTCGGTAATATTAGTAAGGTATTCTAAGCGGGATTTTTCTTTATGATATCCTTGCTGCTTTTCATCTAATCGTTTATGGATTTCTGTTAAATCCCTTAAAACTGCTGTAATATCTTCATGGGTTTTCGTTTGCTTTTCTTCTAAGACGATTAACTGATCACTGAGTTTCTTGATTTCAAGGGAATGCTTTTCGAGTCTTTCCTTACACTCATCTTCATCCTTTTTGTTCTTTAACAGACGTTGATTTAAGGCTATTTTTTTAAGGCCATTTTGTTCTAAAATAGCCTCATAACGTTGCATTTTCGATTTAATATTAGAATTATCACTTAATAACTCAAAAATCTCTCCCTTTAAATCCTCTATTCGTTGATTAACAGCTGCAATATCCTGATCAGTAACGTAAAGACCATGTCTGATTTCTTCTTCCTCACGCTGTAAGTCCTTGGTCTTTTGAGTTGCTTCCTTTTTCTTTTCAAGAATATCTTTGACCTGTTTATCTTTACTTACTATTTCATCATTAATAGAGGTAAGTCGAGATTCTAAATGCTCATTATTTTGTCTGGATGCGATAATCTGTTCGTTTAAGACCTTGATTTGCCCATCCTTTTGTTCTTTGAGTATTTTCTGTTCACTTAGATGATTCTTAACTTCATCGGTCTGTTTATCGATTGCTTCAATGGCTTCTTCTAGTTTTTCATATTCAATTTTAGCAAGATCATAGCTATCCTTGGTAGAATTAAGGTCACTTAATGCAATAACATTCTTTTCCTCTAATTTCTTCTTTTCCTCTTCGATACGATCATGTTCTAATAAGAACATATTTACTTCATATTTTTTTAGTTCATCTCTATAGTGTAAGTATTGTTTTGCCACTTTCGACTGTCTTTCAAGAGGCCCAATTTGCTTCTCGATTTCTGACAAAATATCTGTTACACGACAAAGGTTCTGTTGCTCTGCCTCAAGATTTTTCTGGGCTGCAAGTTTTCTTTTCTTAAACTTAACAATACCAGCGGCCTCATCAAATAATTCACGACGTTCCTCTGGTTTTCCGCTTAAAATCTTTTCTATCTGACCTTGTCCTATAATTGAATACCCTTCTTTACCAATACCTGTATCCAAAAGAAGTTCCTGTACATCACGAAGACGGCAGTTATTTCCATTAATTTGATATTCACTTTCACCTGATCTAAATACTCTACGGGCAATTTTAACCTCATCATAATCAATATTAAGATCATGGGTGGAATTATCTAAAGTAATAGCCACATAAGCAAAACCTAATGGTTTTCTTGCCTCTGTACCAGAGAAAATAACATCTTCCATTTTATTTCCTCGAAGTTGCTTAGCACTTTGCTCCCCTAAAACCCAGCGTACTGCATCCGCAACATTACTTTTGCCCGAACCATTAGGTCCTACAATTCCAGTAATCCCATCATGAAATTCTAAGACCATTTTATTAGCAAATGACTTAAAGCCTTGTACCTCAATGCTTTTTAAATACATGTTACTCTCCCATTCTTTTCAGTTTTAGAATTGCTTTATATGCAGCATTCTGTTCAGCAGCCTTCTTGGTTCTTCCATCCCCTATTGCCAGCTGTTTATTGCCAAACATTGCTGCTATGGTAAATTTTTTATTATGATCCGGTCCTTCTTCCGATAGCAGTTCATAGGTCAGTGGTTCTTTACTTTCACTCTGTATGATTTCCTGTAAGATAGTCTTGCTATCAAAAAAGAGTTTTTTGTTCTCGATATCATTCAATATATTGGCATGGATAAACTCTTTTGCATTAGTAAAACCACCGTCAAGAAAGATTGCTCCAATAACGGCTTCCAGTGCATCAGAAAGAATAGAATCCCTGTCTCTTCCACCGGTTGCAGCCTCTCCCTTACCTAAAAAAAGATAATCCCCTAAATTCATTCCTCTGGCACATAATGCCAAAGTAGGCTCGCATACCATACTGGCTCTTAGTCTGGTTAAATCCCCTTCCTGCATCTCTTTGTGAGCATCAAAAATAAACTCACTAGAAACAAGTTCCAGTACTGCATCGCCTAAAAATTCTAATCTTTCATTATTCTGATTTTTATCATATCTTCTTTCATTGGAATATGAACTATGAGTGAGAGCTTGTTTGATTAACCTTCGGTTATTAAAGTGATAGTTAATCAGTGTCTCAAAGGATTCGATTGATTCCTGTATTGTCATATGGTTCCTCC
>JAEYRR010000244.1 GCA_023435505.1 Bacillota bacterium
TTATATTTGAGGATTTCCATGAAGCTTCCATTAAAGCCAATACACGACGTGCCTGTTCTGGTTTTACTATGAGTTCAGCTTCGTTATTGATTACTTGAAGGTAATTGATAAAAAAGTCATTCCATTCACCAGTCACTGTAGGTAGGTTTTCTGAGTAGATAAGTCCATCAGGCTCAGTAGAGAATGTCCTAGTAGGACCAGAGTTAATGTTGGTTGGTTGTTCTGGAAGCTTTTCTAACATTCCATTACTTCGATAAATTGCTCCTTGCCCTAAGAAATCATCTATAATTAAAGTCCCTTTATCTCCAGCAACATACCACCGAGGTACTGGCTTTAACATAAAGGTGCCTAGTTCTATTGATGCTGTATGGCCGTCTTCAAAATGAAATAGTAGTCTATAATAATCATCTACTTCCTTGTTCACTATGGTTCTTATATCAGCAGAAACATTAGTAACCTTTCCTGGGATTAGGTCTAAAATCTGATCGATTAAGTGAACACCCCAATCATACATCATGCCTCCACCATATTTTTTGCACACATGCCAGTCGTGAACAAGGCCAAAGAATCCATACAAGCTGGATTGAATATGAAAAACATTGCCTAGTAAATCTTCTTTAAGAGCCTTTTTAACAATCAGATAATCTTTATCCCAACGGCGATTCTGATGTACAGTAAAAATAACAGAGTTTTTTTGGGCAGATTCATAAATTGTGTCAAACTCCACTAAGTTCATAGCAACAGGTTTTTCTACAATAATATTTTTATGAGCGCATGTTGCATCAACTGCAATTTGGCAGTGAAGGTGATTTGGAACACTAATAAGTACGGTCTCTACATTAGGATCCTTAAGTAAAGCATGGTAATCTGAATAAACTGAAATACCATTTTCTATATTAGTCAGTTTGGAAGTGTCAATATCACAGATAGCAGTTACTCTGATGTTATCTAGTTGGCAGGCGTGATTATAATGCCATTTGCCCATAAATCCGAAACCAATAATACCAAGTTTTAATTCTTTCATGATGATTCCTCCATACATGATATATTTAGATGGTGATATGTTAATTAGTAAGTGATGATATTTTTATGTAAGCGATTATGAGAAAAGAATTTCTTTGCCATCTATAGAAGATTGGTATATTGCTTCTAGTATCTGAGTTACCACAAAGGCTTGCTCAGGTTTTACTAGAGGCTCCCCATCTTCAATTATAGCAGTTAACCATTGTTTGGCCTCTACTACACCAGGCTCGTTTTCGTTGCCACCAAAATAGGCTACATTACCCATGGTGTTTAAGTTTTCATTTGTTAGCATTCCATTATGTCCGCGATTTATGATTAGTTCATCCTTTGGATGGCTAAGTCCTGAATGAATCTCAGCACCAGCTTTTGTTCCACAAAGAGTGGTTGAAGCCTCTCTGGATTCCAGCATATTAATAGCCCATGCTGCCTGTATGGATATGGTAGCACCATTCTCCATCTTGATAAATCCAAAGGCTGAATCTTCTACCTCATATGTTTCTGGATCCCAAGGACCAAAAATATTGCCCTCTGTTGCTTGTGAAAGCCCTCCAAGTTTATAAAATACACTTCCTGTAACAGAAACTGGTTTATAGTTATCCATCATCCATAATGTCATATCAAGGGAGTGGGTACCGATGTCAATTAATGGTCCGCCTCCTTGCAGAGCTTTATTTGGGAATACACCCCAGGTTGGTACGCCACGTCTGCGGATAGCACGGGCTTCTCCGTAGTAAATATCACCAAGCTCGTTATTTTTACATGCCTTATACAGCATTTGTACCTCTGGGCGGAATCGGTTTTGATATCCGATGGTGAATTTCTTTCCGCTGGATTTCCATGCATCAATCATTCTTTTGGCATCTTTGGTTGAGGAAGCCATAGGTTTCTCACACATTACGTGTTTGCCTGCCGCAAAGGCATCTACTACAATTTCACAGTGGGAAACGTTAGGGGTAAGGACATGAACAACATCGATGGCCTCATTTGCTAATAATTCTTTATAATCGGTGTAGACAGATGTAGAGCCTGTGCCATATTCCTTTGCAGCATTTATTGCACGCTCTTCAATAATATCACAGAAGGCGATAATGTCGCATAGTTCTGCATTTGCTTTTAAGCTAGGAAGGTGTTTCGTATTAGCAATTCCTCCGCAACCAATAATTCCAATTTGTAATTTCTTCTTTTCCATATATATTCTCCTTTTCTTAGTAACCGGTTAGGTTGAGCTTCGAATAATTAAATCTGTTTGTAATAATAGTTTCTTTGAGGCAACAGTTTTTCCTTGAATAAGATCGACTAATATGCCACACGCTGTACTTCCAATGGCATATAACGGTTGGCTTATGGTAGTAATTGGGGGATTGGTTATTTCAGAGAGATCAGTGTTATCAAAGCCGATTACAGCAACATCTTTAGGTACATCTAAACCAACCGTTTTAGCAGCATGAATTACTGCAGCAGCATATATGTCAGATACGGTAAAGATAGCATCTGGACGATTTGCGGATGAAAACATCTTTAATGCCATTGTGTATGCTATACTATAATCCTTCTTGTCTAAATGAAAGACTAAGGTATCAGTATAAGGAAGAGAACACTGTTCTAGCCCATCCCTGTAGCCTTCTTCTCGTTTAACTCCGTATAAGGTATCACATGTGGAATTAAAAAAAGCAATTCGATGGTGTCCGGTGGAATATAGGTAGTTGACTGCATTTTTTGCAGCCGTATAATCATCAATAGCTACAGCAGGGTAGGGAAGGCGGTCATCATAATCACAGCATTGAACTACGGGTAAACTTGGGTCAATGCATTGTGTTATTTTGTTGCTATGTACGGATTGATCCAGAGATATTAAGCCACGAATATAGGATGTAGATAATCGATGCAGTTTCTTATGAAAGTTATTATCTACACCTGATTGGGTAATGACTAGATTGTAACCGTAGTCGAATGCTGTATCTTGAGCACCGTCTATAATCTCATTATAAATAGGATTATTTAGATGTGGCACAACTAGTGCAATAATCTGATTGCTAAGATGGCTTCTCTTTTGCAAGGAGTTTCCTGTATGTTTGTTTGCCCTTGGAACGGTGGACGTTGATACATCAGAAGGTTTTGATATCTCTTGAAGTGTTATTTCCATACGTTTATATTCCTTTCTTAAACTGTAAAAATTAAAAGGTTGTTAAAATAAAAAATGAAAAAATAAATATTTTACATGAAAATTATGAAAAATAGACGAGATAATACATTTGTATTTTCATAATATACCAGAAATTACATACTGTAAATAGTAATATTTACGGATTTTATAACATTTCTTTATGAAATATGGACAAATAGTAGTTATATGGAGTTTGAAACGTTATGAAAAGATAATTGAAATTTCATGAAAATATCATGATGAAATTCTTGTAATAATATGATATGATTTAAATAGATATACTAATTTTGAATACTTAAGATGATATTTTATTAAAAGTGTTAAATAAGGGAGGTAAAAGAATGGTAACGCTAGGCGATGTTGCAAAGGAAGCAAATGTGTCTATAGCTACGGTATCGAGAGCCATTAATAATAGTCTTTTGGTTACGGAGGAAAAGGTTGAAAGAATTAATGCAGCCATTAAGAAATTGGGGTATCAGCCTGCAATAAGACAAAAGCAAAATGTCATGTCCACCAATAAAGTGATTTATGTTATAACAGCAATGTTACAACAGAATTTACTGGACAGTATTCGGGATAAGGCTTATGAACTGGGGTATGAGGTTGCTATAAGTTATACTGGTGAAGGTAAGGCTGGTTATGAGAGAGCGATTAATCTCTTTAGAATTTTATCTTCAGATATAATAACTGGCATCATTACTATCAATAACCTATATCATGATAATCTTGTATGGAAGGAGTTCAGTAAGTATCCAATTGTCCAAATTGGCGAATATGCAGATATTACACCATGCTATACAGTTCTTACAGATGATACTTTGGGCGCAGCAGAAATGACACAATATCTTATTGACAAAGGATATAAAAGAATTGCGTTTGTTACAAATAAACGGTTTTATGAGCAGTATCAGTTTAGATTTGTAAGACAAAGAGAAGATGGATTTAGACAGGTATTAAAAAAGAATAATATTGATTTTGATGAGTCATTAAAAATTTATGTGGATTATACACAAGAAGGTGGCCGCGAGGCTGCACAAAAAATTGTAGCCATGGATAATCCACCAGATGCAGTATTTTGTATTGGTGATATTATAGCAGCAAGTTGTGTTAATGAATTGAATCGATTAGGAGTTCAAGTACCAAAGGATATTGCTGTGGCTGGTTACGACAATTTGGAAATATCGGAATATTGTAGTCCTCAGCTTACGACAGTAGCACAAACCTTTGAAGACATAGGAGCAGAGGCAGTGCGTACCTTAGATATGGTCGTTAATGGAAACTTAAGTATCGGTAGGAAGATATATATTGCACATAAGATTTTGGAGCGAGAGAGTACGTAAAGAAACGTCTAAAAAATATTTAAATTGATATAATAAGTAATGAGTGATCAAATTGATAGGTAGTATTATAAAAGCTTTATAATAAATGGAGGTTTATTATGGCACTTAGTTTTGGAAGGGACCGTAAGAATACTACCTATCGTGTTATTATTGTATGTGATTTTGAAAATGAAATACTAGAAAAAACCGTATCATATGGTAGTTAACGTTGTAATAGACAAATAAAAATAGTTTTTTATAAGTGTAAAATTCAGCAGTCCCTAATCTACAATCCTTGCTTGTGCTTGCTTAATTTATGAAAATAAGTTAATATAAGCCATGAAATAATTAGGAGGCACAAATGAGCATGATAATTGATACACATTCCCATTATGACGATGAACAGTTTGATCAGGACAGAAGTCAGATTCTTCAGAAATTATGGAATAATCAGATAGAGTTTATAGTAAATGTCGGCTCCAGCATGGACAGCTCCAAGGCAACCTATGCCTTAGTAAAGGAATATGAGAAGGTGTATGGAGCCATTGGTGTACATCCTAATGAGACAGCGGATTTGACAGAAGAAGACATAAACTGGTTACGTGAGAAAAGTAAGCACCCTAAGATTGTAGCAATAGGAGAAATTGGCTTGGATTACTACTGGGACGAACCAGACCGGGAAATTCAAAAGAAATGGTTTAGAAGACAACTGGAGTTAGCAAGAGAAGTCAAGCTTCCGGTAATTATCCATAGCAGAGATGCTGCTTCAGATACCCTAACTATTATGAAAGAGGCCAATTGCCAAGAAATCGGCGGTGTTATTCACTGCTTCTCATACGGAGTAGAAATTGCAAGAGAGTACTTAAATCGAGGGTTTTATCTTGGAATTGGTGGAGTTTTAACATTTAAAAATGCGAAAAAACTAAAAGAGGTTGTTGACTATGCCCCTTTAGATCGTCTGGTTCTGGAAACAGACTGTCCTTATCTGGCACCTGTGCCACACAGAGGAGATAGAAACGATTCTACTAATCTGACCTACGTAGCCAGGGAAATGGCAGCCATAAAAAACATCTCCTATGAAGAGGTACTAAAGATCACCAATGCTAATGCAAAGGCATTATACAGAATGAATGAGGCGTCAAAGGCCTAGAACTAATATAAAAAAGAAGAGGTACACGATGGCCACATTAGGAAATCCAAAGAATACAATAGAAATTTTAAATAAATATGGTTTTAATTTTCAAAAACGATTTGGACAGAACTTCTTAATTGATACACATGTGTTGGAGAAGATTATTCGGTCTGCTAATGTAACTAAAGACGATTTAGTATTAGAAATTGGGCCGGGAATCGGTACAATGACACAATATCTTTGCGAACATGCCAGACAAGTAATTGCCGTAGAAATAGATAAGAATCTGATTCCTATTTTAGAAGATACCTTGTCTGAATATGATAATGTAACAATTATAAATGAGGACATATTAAAAGTTGATATTAAAGGATTGGCAGAGAAGTATAACAATGGTAGACCGATTAAGGTGGTAGCTAATCTGCCTTATTATATTACCACTCCAATTATTATGGGTCTCTTGGAAAATGAGGTACCCATAGATAACATTACGGTTATGGTGCAAAAGGAAGTAGCAGACAGGATGCAGACAGGACCAGGGTCCAAGGACTATGGGGCACTTTCTTTGGCAGTACAGTACTATGCAGATCCCTATATCGTAGCCAATGTACCACCAAATTGCTTTATGCCAAGGCCCAATGTAGGATCTGCAGTAATTAGGCTTACCCTTCATGAGAAGAAACCCGTGGAAGTGGCAGATAAGAAGCTTATGTTTGCCATTATAAGAGCGTCCTTTAACCAGAGAAGAAAGACTTTGCAGAATGGATTAAACAACTCGCCAGAACTATCCTTTACTAAGGAGGAGGTTGTTGCAGCCCTAGAAGCCATAGGAAAACCAGCGGCTGTTAGAGGAGAGGCTCTGAGCTTAAAGGAATTTGCAGATTTGACCAATGCATTGACAACAAAATAAAAGTACGTATGAAGCTGCTGTACCGGCAGATGTTTGATATAGGTTTTTAAAAAGGCCTGTGTCATTCTAAATAAGCCGTGCAGCAGTTTTTTATTTAAAGAAAATTATTAGTCATATTTCCTTTTAACCAGTCATATACTTGGTATAAAGGAGTGAGGTCTTTGGCGGATTATAAGAGGATTGTTTCCTACATATATCAGTATAATTATCAAGTTAAGGGCAATAATATTGGCTTTACCAGGTTAGAAACCCGGAATGGTCAGTGTAAGATTATTGTCCATGTTCGCGTTCCAAACCTTCAGAATACCACTGTCAAAGTATATACCTATTGCTGGTATGATGGTACCATCCATGGCATAGCCCTAGGGGATATGAATATTGTCGGTGGGGTTGGGGAATTTAAGATTCTTACACAAGCAGATGATTTGTGCCATACCCAGTATCGTTTATCTGATATGGGGGGCATTCTTGTATATATATCAGATACCATGTTTTTGGGAACAGAATGGGATGATCGTCCAATACAATTTGAAGTTATGACCGTTGATACAGAGAAACCGGTAGATTATAATCAGCGTAAAAATCTAAAAGGCGAAGCCCTTGTGGAAGCTGCCAAGGAGACAGCTATTGCTGCAGAGATCACGGCTGGAGTATTGGAAGTTCTCGAGGAACAGGTAGAGGATGAGATAGTGGATGAGAAAGAGCAGGAAGTAGTAGAGCAAACAGTAGTGGAAACAGTAGATGATACAGTGGAAGAAACTGTTAAAGAAGACGGTCCACTTAGTATAAAGAGAATGGAACAGTTGGATCAAAGGGCTCAGGAATTGTTCGGGAATGTGCTTAGTAGCAGTTCTCGTACCATACAGGAAGAAGAGGATATGAGCATACAGGAGGAGAGCTTGAACACCTCTTTAAAAGTAGATCCTAAGACTGCCATTGAGTATTTTACCGTCTTTAAGAGCTGTGAATCCAAGGAGGAGTACCAAGAGGTACAGCAGGAGATTGAGAATCTTCATGAAAGGATTGCACAGTTAGAGCGGATTTGCTTGGAGTGGAAGATTAAAGAGGAGAGAATTAAGGATCAGAGACGAGCAAGAATAGAGGCAGAGAAGGAGAAACAGCAGATTGAGGAAGAGTTAAGGCGTACATTCCATATAGAGGGAGTCAATAGGATATATCAGGAGGAGGATTCAGAGCTTCCGGAAGAGCTTAAGGTAGCAGGAAATGATATACAGTCAGTCAGAGTGCTGGCTGAGGATGACGAAGAGTTTAAACAGAGTCAGATGAATGACTGGGAGTCTAATGAAGATGATATGGAAGAAGACAGAGCTCTTCATCCTGTTGTACAGAGAATTCTAGCAAAGTATCCTACCATTGAGCCTTTTTTAGACGTGGACCAAGGAAATTGTGTACGAATTGAACCACAGGACATAGGGATTTTCCCAATGGAGAACTGGATTCTTGCCAATAATAGTTTCTTACTCCATGGCTACTATAGCTACAGACATCTAATCTTCTTCTGTAAGACAGTATATAACAGACCTGTATACTTACTTGGAGTACCTGGAGTGAATCAAAGCCGGGAGAGGTTTATGGCAAACATGTTTGGGTTCTCGATGTTTCAGCCTTTAACTAAAGTGCAAGGAGAAGATATGCAGGCTGCTAACCGCAGTATGACAGGCAATCCTGCTTACGATGAGTTGCAAGGCGGAGAGTTTGGTTATTGGTGTATGGAGATTATAT
>JAEYRR010000357.1 GCA_023435505.1 Bacillota bacterium
ATATAAAAGTGTATCACTCTCAAAATATCCCTGATTCGCTTCTGATACAGCATAGGTAAGAGACAATTCTGGTTCAGCATTTGTTTTAATTTCTGTCACTTTAAAACCATGGTATGTGACTCTACTATCTGAGGTCAACCTAATTTTGAACGTATTGTCCCATACAGTAATCGTCTTTCCCTCTAATTCCTGACCTGTATATGTTCCTAATAACTCATCATTTCCATTATATATGAATATATAATCACAATATGCTTCTACATATGTCAGCTCATCAAAGGTTATTTTTAAAGCAGGAGCACCCACTTGATGATATACCCACATATGGTCCTCATTATTAGCATAATTATGAGCTGACTGAAGTTTATCAAGTTCATCGATACCATTGACCGTGGTAATTCTTTCTGGATCATAATTAGTCAGGTCCGTAGCAGCCACATTTCTTTTTCCTATGGAAGCTAGACCGTTACCTGTATTCTTAGTAGGGGGCAAAGTAACCTTACTGGAATTTGGTGTAGACTTGATTGGATTCTGATTCACACTCACTTGCTTTTGATTCTCAGATTTACTATCTTCTATGTACTGAGTTTTTTCATTATCCTGTTTTGCCTGTTGATTATCTACACTACTTACTAATGGAGTACTCTTAGCTTCTGCTTTAGTCCCATCCATTTGTGGCATAACAGAATTCGTTTCGTTTTTTACGCCCTTGATATCACTATGCATTGTTGTTGCACATAAAAGCAGTACAAAGAAAGCCATTGGGATAAGCTTTAGATATAACCTGTTTTTCTCCATAATATCCTCCTATCGGTTTGATTTGCCATATGTTGTATGTTATATACATATATACATTATATTATCTATAATTTGTATAATATTGTCAACGCCATACCGCCTGTATCTCCTATCTGTATCTCCTATCTTTATCGCTTTACCCTTTACATAAAATAACGCTCAACTGAAAGTCTCAGTTGAGCGTCCACTACTATATTTTTAGTCCCATTTTAATGTAACGTATTCACCATTATATACACACTGCTGTTTCCTCCCATGTAAGATTCCCACACAGCACCGACCAAGGATTCCTTTTTGATACAGACCTTTGTTTACCCCAATACTCAGTTCTTTTTCTCTATCCTTCCAGTGGAGTGGTATCACATGATAAAGGCCATGTTCATAGTCATATCCCTCTCCTTCATCCTCATATAACTCAAATTCACTGTCTCTACCCGGATAAATATGAAATTCCAGTGGCGTATCCACTCTCTCTTGTGCGTACTTCATATCCTTCTCCATTGGAAGCACAGATCCCTCTTTCACAAAAACTGGTATGTGGGATAGATCTGAATGAACCCGTATAGTCTGTCCGCCCTTGTAATACTCCTTTGTATAAAAGTCATACCAACCACAACCGTTTGGAAGATAACACTCCCACTTATGCTCCCTGTCAATTGCTCTACTCTCCTTTTCATAGAACATGGGTCGTGTAATAGGGCAGATTAACAGGCTATCTCCAAACATAAATTGAGAAGTGAGTTGTATAGCATTCTTATCTTCAGGGAAGTCAAAGAGCAAACTCCTCATCATGGTATAATCCTCTTTCCAAACCCTTCCGACCATGGAATATATGTATGGCATGAGACGGTATCGTAACCGTATGGCTTCTACAATTGCATCGTAAAACATATTACCAGGTTCTCCAAACTGCCAGACTTCTCTTGGGGTATCTGTTCCATGGGATCTAAACATTGGAAGAAATACCGCAAACTGCAACCATCTAACATACAGTTCCCTATATCCATAGTCTTTAATGCCATCTTCATAATCTCCACACCAGAACCATTTTGGCGTAGGATCGCTATTACAAAAACACCCCCTATGCTCCCAGTTTTCTTTTACGGTAAAGAAACCTCCCACATCCAGCGTCCAATATGGGATTCCACTAAGGCCCATATTCAGTCCTTCTACAATTTGCTTTTGAAAGACCTCCCAGCTGGCACAGATGTCTCCAGACCATAGAACTGTCCCATACTTCTGACTAGAGGCATATCCAGATCTGCTTAAGTTAAGCACCCTCTTATTGGGTAGCGCTATCCTCTGATTTTCATATATTCCTTTTGCATGAGCTACCGCATATAGATTTGCTTGATCCGGCTTTAAAAACTTTTTATGTTCATTTCCAACAAGAAGAAATCTCTCCCATGGTTCTCTTTTATAGTGTCCGTTCCAGTCCGGTCCGGAAAATGGCTCTGTAGAGTCACACCACCAGGAATCAAAGCCTCCATTAAGCAAATCTCCCATCTGCTCCCAGTACAACTCCCTAGCTTCCTTTGAAAAGGCATTATAGGTGGAATAATCCTTTAACAGATATCCTTTTTGCTCCATTTCCTCATAATCCTCTGTCCCATGATTCATGTTGGGCCAGATGGAGATCATGGAGTGGATATATAGAGCATGGAGGGCATCGTTCATGGCTCTGATATCTGGATATCTGATTTTGTCCACGTGCTTATTGCCCCATTTACCTTCTTCCCAGGTATGCCAGTCCTGGACAATGCAGTCAATTGGGATATCTCTCAGTCTATATTCCAGCGCTACATCCAGAAGTTCTTGCTGGTCATGATAGGTCTCTTTGGACTGGATATAGCCAAAAGCCCATCTTGGTAGCATGGCTGCTTTTCCGGTTAAGGTTCGATATCCCTTTATCAGTTCATCCACCGTATCGCCGGCGATAAAATAATAATCAATCTGTTCCACTGTATCCATATAAACATAGGAGCCACGGCTATCGTCATTAAAGGTCATCAGTGAACCGCAGTTGAATAAGATGGCATAGTTCTCACTTGACAGCATAAAGGGGATAGGGGTTCTCATATTATGTTGGTACAGGTATTGAACACTTCCTCTATAATCTAAAATCCCTTCTTCTCCCTGCCCCAAACCATAGATGTGCTCCGATGATTGAAAACAAAATGGCATTTTCCCATGATAGGCCATATGATCTTGTACTGGCGTAAGATTGTCTATAAAATTACGCTCTCCATCAACTGTCTTTTCCCGTCGAATAACAGGCTTATCACCCTCTATTCGGTATTCTATATAGGGAATCTCCGTGAGTTCCTTTGCTCCCTCCTGAAGTAGGACACGGTCTCTCTTTTTGTCTGTCCATATGAAAGATCCTGTCTTTTTGTTAATTTGCAGTTTCAACCGCTTAGAGGATATGGTATAGAAGTCATGTGACTCTATCATCTCTAATGGGGCAAAAGGACTAATGCGGATCTCTAAGGGAGAGTTTGCTACAGCAGTATCTTTCTCTTTATAAATGCAGTGAAAGATGTTATCTTCCATCCCTTCCACGACAAGAAAAGCCTTCCCTATGGAACATGTCACAATACATTCCTGATTTTCCTGCTTCATTTTCACAACTCCTATTCTTTCACCGCTCCATCTGTCATACCTGAAACGATATACTTCTGGCCAAACAGATATACCAGTATAACAGGTAGACTGGTAAGGAGGATATCCGCAC
>JAEYRR010000021.1 GCA_023435505.1 Bacillota bacterium
ATATATGATGATATAGCGAAGGTTATGAAAGAAGCGGTCGATGCGATAGATAGTTAGAATCGAATCAATTATCTTAGAGTTGGATAAACTACCTGTAATGTCTCGAATATGCACACAAGAGGTGACAATATGGAGTATAGGTTATCCCAAAATTTCGCCATGAACATTAAGAATATTAACGCTGTCCTTAATGTAGAGAAGAACTTTGATATTATGTATCGTGTTATTACAGTGGCAGAAAGAGAAGCTTGCTTCTATTTTATTGATGGATTAAATAAGGATGAGATATTAGAAAAGCTCATGGAATTTCTTTATAAGATCAAGCCGCGTGAAATGGCGAAAAACGCCTATGAGATGTCAAAAGTATTGATGCCGTATGGAGAAGTGGATTTTATTACGGATATGAATTCTCTGGTAGGAACGGTGCTGTCAGGGGTGCCTATTTTGGTGATAGAAGGCTTTGACAAAATCATTTCCATTGATTTTCGCACCTACCCCACACGTTCGGTAGAAGAGCCTGAAAAAGATAAGGTAATGCGGGGTTCCAGAGATGGATTTGTGGAGACCATTGTATTTAATACGGCATTGATACGCCGAAGAATACGAAATCCTAGACTAACTATGGAAATTACCAATGTTGGGGAAAGCTCCAGAACAGATATCGTTCTATGTTATATGCAGGGCCGGGTGGATGAGAAGTTTTTAGAAAAGATGCGAAAAAAAATAAATGACATTCAAATTGACGCTCTTTCTTTGAGTGCCGAGAGCTTAGCAGAATGTCTTCATGTGGGGAGTTGGTTTAACCCATTTCCTAAATTTAAGTATACAGAACGACCCGATACAGCAGCAGCCTCTGTGTTGGAGGGCAGCATTGTTGTACTGGTAGATAACTCTCCTACTGCAATGATACTTCCAACAACGCTGTTTGAGATTACGGAAGAAGCCGATGACTATTATTTTCCTCCAATAACAGGCACGTATCTCAGAATTAGTCGAATGTTAGTGAATGCCATTGCATTATTTTTGACACCAGTCTGGCTAATGTTTATGCAAAATCCTGATATGATTCCAAGGTCACTGGAGTTTATAAAGATTAAGAATGCTATTAATATACCTGTCATATATCAGTTATTAATATTGGAGTTCGCAATTGATGGCCTAAAGCTTGCATCTCTTAACACTCCAAGTATGTTAAGTACTCCTCTAAGTGTCGTAGCAGGTATTGTACTAGGAGACTTTACGGTAAGCTCGGGTTGGTTTAATGCAGAAACTATGCTTTATATGGCCTTTGTGGCCATTGCAAACTATTCTCAGGCCAGTTATGAATTGGGCTATGCTTTAAAGTTTCTACGTATTATTATGCTGATTTTGACAGGAATCTTTGGCTTGTGGGGATTAATAGCAGGTGTGCTTATCACTATACTAGCTTTGGCATGTAATCGTACCATATCAGGAGAAAGTTATCTCTACCCCATTATTCCATTTAATGGGAGGGAATTATTTCGGCGATTTTTCCGGATTCCCATTAAACAGGCAAAGAAAAATGGTAAATAAGATAGTCAATAAAGCTGCCAATGGGTGTTAGCCTATAGGCAGCTTTTATGGAGGTCTATTGATGGATATTAACGGATAAATACACCACTTATTTACAGAATATATTTGTTATATGATAGAAAACATGATAAGATTAAATATAGTGGATATCGAGATTATGACTTACATACAACATTAACCCTAATATAGTATATAAAATGATTGTAGGTATAGGAGGAAAGAGAGATGTCAAAGAAAGTAAAAGTGGGTTTATTGTGCCTGTTGGTTTTGTTCCTTATAAGACCACTGCCTGTAGTGGCTGATAGTAGTGTTACGATTAAAGTTGGATCGTCACCGGGTCTCTATTGTGGCTTACACTATGATGATAGTTTTGCAGAGCAATGGATATCCTCTAATCCTTCCGTTGTATCAGTTACAAGCATTTCCGGTAATAGCTGTACTCTTCAGGCAAAGTCCGTTGGTGAGTGCGATGTAACATTTTTTTGCAAATATCAAAAATTAGAAATAATTGATTATAGTGGTATTTGGCCTATAATGGGATACCGTACCTATCCATTCAGTTACAACTATCATGTTATAGTTACTGAAGATGGAGAGCAGAAGGTAGCAGTCCTTGACGTAGATTATTCTAGTTTATCTCTCAACCAAGGAGAATCCCAAATATTAGACTATAGTGTAAAGGATACAAGTGAGAAGTATGTATACAACTACAATAAATTATCCTGGTCCTCATCCAATCCTAAGGTTGCAATAGTAAATAAGATAGGCGTGGTAGTTGCCTGTTCAAAGGGAACGGCGGTAATCACCGCAACAACTCCAGAGGGGATTAAGGATACCTGCAAGGTGACTGTTGAGGACCCCAAAGGCTTTATTCCAATATCAACGGTACAGGAATTAAATAGCATTAGAAATAATCTATCAGGAAAATACATATTAACTAAGGACATTAAATTTAGTGATTCTGACTTTACATCAAAGGGTAGTTTTTATAACTCTGGAGTAGGCTGAGTTCCGATTAATGGTTTTAATGGAGTACTGTTCGGTAATGGACATAGCATAGAAAATATTCATTCGTATGGTGTAGATGCGGGGTTAATTACAAACTCTACATGCTCCATTAGTAATCTGACGATCAAGAACAGCGTCTTTAGTGGGACGGATAGAGCAGGAGCTTTTGCAGCATACGGGGAAACTATATTCCTCTATAATTGTAGTTCCATAGGAAATACGGTTAGCGCAACTACTGCAGGAGGAATGGTTGGACAAGGTGATAATGTAGGGTTTTACCAATGCATCAATTCCTCCAGTGTATCAGGCAGCAGTGCCGTAGGTGGAATCATCGGTATGCAGGATGGATATTTCCCTATCTATTTACTGTGTTCCAATAAGGGAGATATTTCCCTAAAGAGTGGTGCAACAGGCATATTAGGTGGTATTGTAGGCACAGGTGGATTTGGTGCCGAATATAAATATTGTTGGAATGAAGGAGCAATCACTGGGCAGGGCACAATAGGGGGATTAATTGGGCAATCCAGTTATGGTAGCAGTATCTTTCAATGCTATAATACAGGGAAAGTAAAAAGTAACAGTGGTAGTAAATGTCTAGGCGGAATAGTAGGGCTCGCCTACTTTAGCCATACTGAAGATTGCTATAATACTGGTACGATTGAGCTAGTAAGTCAGCCTGGAGGCACCTGTGTTGTGGGTGGAATTATTGGTGGTAGTAGTAACATAGGCTTTTCTCCGGGAGACAATGCTCTCTTAATAAATAATTGCATCAATACAGGTAAGGTAGTCAT
>JAEYRR010000062.1 GCA_023435505.1 Bacillota bacterium
TCATAAAAGAGGCGATGGACAGCGAATATTCAGTTGATACCGAGATGGATGCTATTAAGAAGCAAATTGCAAAGAAATGTAGTGACACTAGCAATCTTGACCGAGATAAGTTAAATAAACTAGTTGCATCTTTATGCAGAAAAGGCTTTTCTTATGATAAAATAAAACAGTGTCTCTCAATAAATCAGGAATATGAATAATTCGTTAAAACGTGGCTATGCTTATACATTGTAATAAAATTAAAAATATGAACACTATTTTCATGATTTTGGTTATACTAATTGACAAATTGCATAAAAAAAGAATTACAATACTTGACATAATAGTGAATTCATTATAAAATTTTATTGTTGTATGATGTACAATGAAAACTAAATAAGGAGGTGCTCCTGTGGATAATCCTGTTATTATTATAGTAGGTGCTATTGTACTAATGGTCCTGACCGCTCTTATTTCATGGAAGACTGCCATAACACACCGCAAGAAGATTGTGGAAGCTAAGCTAGGCAGTGCAGAAGAGAAAGCAAGAGAAATCATAGATGAAGCCTTAAAAACAGCTGAAACTAAGAAACGAGAGGCTCTTCTCGAAGCGAAGGAAGAATCCTTACGCACTAAGAATGAATTAGAGAAAGAGACTAAGGAACGTAGAACAGAGTTACAACGCTATGAAAAGAGAGTTCTAACTAAAGAAGAGACTTTAGATAGAAAAACTGAAGCACTAGAAAAGAAAGAATCTAAGCTTTCAGCAAAAGAAAATGAGTTGGATAGACTCAAGTCAGAAGTGGAAGGGCTCCATGAAAGACAGCTGCAGGAATTAGAGAAAATTTCTGGACTAACCTCCGAACAAGCCAAAGAATATCTTTTAAAGACTGTTGAAGATGAAGTAAAACATGAAACTGCAAAATTAGTAAAAGAATTAGAAAATCGAGCAAAAGAAGAAGCAGATAAAAAGGCAAAGGACTATGTTGTCACTGCTATTCAAAAATGCGCAGCTGATCATGTGGCTGAGACTACTATATCAGTTGTACAGCTTCCAAATGATGAGATGAAGGGTAGGATAATTGGTCGTGAAGGCCGTAACATTCGTACTTTAGAAACCTTAACTGGTGTAGATTTGATAATTGATGATACACCGGAAGCGGTTATTTTATCAGGGTTTGATCCAATTCGACGAGAGGTAGCTCGTATTGCATTAGAAAAACTTATCGTAGATGGCAGAATTCATCCTGCAAGAATTGAAGAAATGGTAGAGAAGGCACAGAAAGAAGTCGAAGTTATGATACGTGAAGAAGGTGAAGCAGCGACATTAGAAGTTGGTGTTCACGGAATTCACCCAGAGCTTATTAAATTATTAGGCCGTATGAAATTTAGAACAAGCTATGGTCAAAATGCTCTGAAGCATTCGATTGAAGTAGCCCAGTTATCAGGTCTTCTTGCCGGTGAAGTGGGAGTAGATGTTCGTTTAGCCAAACGAGCAGGTCTTTTACATGACATCGGTAAGTCAGTGGATCATGACATGGAAGGCTCACATATTCAAATTGGTGTTGATTTATGCAGAAAGTATAAAGAATCATCAACAGTTATTAATGCAGTGGAGTCTCATCATGGCGATGTTGAACCTGAAACATTAATTGCCTGTCTTGTACAAGCAGCAGATACAATCTCAGCTGCAAGACCAGGTGCCAGAAGAGAGACATTAGAAACATACACTAACAGGCTGAAACAATTAGAAGATATTACCAATGGCTTTAAAGGAGTTGAAAAGTCATTTGCTATTCAAGCTGGTAGAGAAGTTAGGGTTATGGTAGTACCTGATCAAATCAATGATGCTGACATGGTATTATTAGCAAGAGATGTTTCAAAACAAATTGAAGCAGAGCTTGAATATCCTGGCCAAATAAAGGTAAATGTCATTCGTGAAAGTCGAGTAGTTGATTACGCGAAGTAAGTTTGAAAAAATTATAGCGAAACTCATTTGAGTTTCGCTATTTTTTATTACTCTAGGAGTTTGTGAGTATTGGAATATTTACATTTATCATAACCTATAGTAGTATATAAAAAGATTAACATAAAAATATTATGTAAACAAAATTGAAAGGGTCTATGAGAAATAGAATAACATAGGTGGTAAATATGGAAGATATCAGAAGAGTAGATCGTAAATTAGAACATAAAGGTAGCATTGTGGATTTTTATAGCGATTATATGGAACTTCCAAATCATAAAATTGCAAAATGGGATTTTATTGCTCATAAAGGTGCGGCTGCAATTATTCCAGTTACTGAGGATGGCAATATCATCATGGTTAGACAATATAGAAATGCTATTGAAAGATATACACTAGAAATCCCCGCAGGTGCACTTAATCAAGGTGAAACAAAAGAACAGGCTGCAATCAGAGAATGTGAAGAAGAGACAGGTTATAAAGCATTGGAAGTGAAACACCTGTTCGATCTTTATACAACAGTAGCTTTTTGCAATGAAAACATTGGAATATATTATACGACTAAGCTAGTGAAAGGAAAACAACATTTGGATGATGGAGAATATGTCCATGTTGAGATACATCCTTTAGATGAATTGATACAAATGATTTTTGATGGTAAGATTCAGGATGCAAAAACTATGTCTGCATTATTGGCTTACAAGCAATTAAGAGAAAAGTAATTCATGTTTTACGTCTCTTGGTCATAAAATTATATATAGTTGATATGCTATCACAATATATGGACAACATTGGACCAGGAGGATTTAGCATGAAACATCTTTTGGCTTTTACCTATCGGGTAGGATATAAAAAATTATTTGTGATATGCCTTTGCTTTGGAGTTCTTTTTGGCACAATATTAGGCAATGTTTTGAAAAATTACTATATGGACAGTTTCATGTTGTTTAATCCGGATTATATAATGGCATTAAAGCAAAGTAATATTGACAGTTTAGCTGTAGCCCAAATAGCTTTTATCTCGTATTTTAAGAGTTTTGGCTTACTGTGCTTATTTATAACAACAATTATTGGTACTCCATGTCTATATGGTCACTGTATATACAAAGGATTTAGTATTGGATTTTTAATTACAGCTGCCACCTTGCGATATGGGTTAAAGGGGATTCTATTTTTTATTGCATACAATTTTCCGCAAGGAATCGTTATTATTCCGATATTGGCGATGGTCTATGTAAAGGGATATGAATTAAATTATCAACTATTTTCAAGAGTGGAGCACGAACATATCAGGTTATCTAAATACATACCCTTTGTTATTATTCTATTGATTGCAATCATTGTCGCAAGTTTAATGGAGGGGTATGTGAATACAAATGTCATGAAATATCTTATGTTAAGGTTTGATTCGTAGGTATCTTGGGAAGGATAGCTTTTGAGGTGAAAAACAAATGAACAATAAAACAGATGAATATATCAAGTATATCAAAGAGGTTAAACAGCATGCTCCTAATACATGTATGGCTTATGAACATGATCTAAATCGTTTTCACCTCTTCTTGGAAAAATCAGATATTAAGGAC
>JAEYRR010000064.1 GCA_023435505.1 Bacillota bacterium
GATGGGGACCATCCAGCTGATGGGCCTCGGCATCGCGACTGTGAACGCGCAGAAGTTCAAAAAGGCGATCGTCGGATTTCTGTTTCAGGTGACGACCGCGATCCTGACCTCTACGCTCTATTTCCTGATCTCCCCGGTCAAAGAGGCGACGAGCGAGATCCTGGGCCGTACCTCACCCAGTGTGTTCGACATCCTCATCGCCACGTTCGGCGGACTCGCCGGCATCATTGCTCTGACCCGGAAAGACAGCACCAGCAATGTCATTCCCGGCGTGGCCATCGCGACCGCGCTCATGCCGCCGCTGTGTACCTGCGGGTTCTCGATCGCCGGCGGCCACTGGGCTATGCTCGGCGGAGCGTTCCTGCTCTTCACCATCAACACGATGTTCATCATGGTGTCGACAGTCGCCATCCTGATGGTCCTTCGCATGCCGGAGTCCGAGACCTCGACTCCGGAGCTGCGGCATCGTCTGCAGGGCGGACTCATCCGAAACGCGATCATCGTACTGGTCGTCACGATCCTCCTGACAGTCCTGGCCGCCATGCAGAACGATGGCTTCACCACTTCAAATATCCTGGAAATGAGTACTCTGATCTATGAATAAACCACTTGTTACCGAAAAACTCTATGACGCCGACGCCTACTGCAGGGCGTTCACGGCGACCGTCATCTCCTGTGAGGAGGCGGAGGACCGGAAGGGCCTCTACGCGGTCGTTCTGAACCGGTCTGCCTTCTTCCCGGAAGGCGGCGGGCAGTACGCCGACACCGGCACCCTGCAGGAGTTCAAGAAGGACTGCGAGACGCCGCTGTCCGGCGCCGTGAAGGTTGTGGACGTGCAGGTCTCGGACGACGGCATCATCACCCATTACTGCGACGGGGCCGTGACGCCCTGGGCGCAGGTGACCGGTGTCCTCGACTGGGAACAGCGTTTTGAACGGATGCAGAACCACACCGGGGAACACCTGGTGTCCGGAACGGTGCATCGCCTCTACGGCCTCGACAACATCGGGTTCCACCTCGGCGACCGGGACGTGACCTGCGACTTCAACGGTGAGCTCTCGGACGAGCAGCTCCGGGAAGTCGAGAGGGTCGTGAACCGCGCCGTCTGGGAGAACGTCGAAGTGTATGCGGAGTACCCGGACCCGGCGACTCTGCCGGACCTCGACTACCGCAGCAAACTTGAACTGACCGAGGACGTGCGCCTCGTGACCATCCCCGGGTACGACGTCTGCGCCTGCTGCGCCCCGCATGTGGCGCGGACCGGGGAGATCGGCCTCATCAAGATCGTGAATTCGGAGAAGGCGCACGGCGGCACCCGCGTGCACATGATCTGCGGCCCCTGGGCGCTCGCGGACTACGATATCAAGCAGACAAACATCATGCGGATCGTGGACCTCACATCCACCCCGCAGGAGGAGACGGCGGACGCCGTCGAAGCCCTGCAGGCGCAGAACGGCCATCTGACGCATGAACTGTCCGTGGCACAGGTGCAGCAGGCGGATATTGCGCTGTCGTTCCTGAAGGAGCAGGGCGGCGCGGAGACCTCCGGCAACCGTGTTGTGTTCCTGCCGTCCCTCGAGACCGACGCCATCCGGGCGCTCGCGAACGGCGGCCGGGACCTCTGCGACGGCGTCTTCGTGGCGCTGACGGCGGGGGAGAAGGACCTTGGACCGGACGGGCAGCCGCAGAGCTACCGGTACATCGCCACCTCGAAGAGCCTGCCGCTCAGCCGGCTCGCGAAGGAGTTCAACGCGAGCCTGAACGGCCGCGGCGGCGGACGGGACGAGATGGTCCAGGGAAGCTTCGGCGCGCCGCTCGAAGACATCGTCGCGTTCTTCCGCGACCACCGCTGGAAGGCGGAGGGGTGAATCGCCCAAACGAGCACAAAAAACAGGAATAGCCCTCCTTGCGGAGAGCCATTCCTGTTTTCATTTCATGAAATTGTGTGTCAGTCCCACTCGGCACCTTCGTCGTCGTCATCTTCCTCGGTGTAGAAGAAGTTGTAGCGCGTGGAGGGCTCGGTCACGTCCTCCGTGCCGGTGCCATAGAGTGCGGCGAAATCTGCAGCTGTCATTGTGTTACCTCCCCCGATATGGTAAAAATGGCCTGCATAGTGTATTATGGTTTTGTCCGGGAATGTCTGGACAATATGATTGTTACTATTATGGTCTATTTTGGCCGAAATTACAAGTGAAACTTTTGGAAAAACCACAATATCTGGTGTGTTTTTTGAAGGAGGAACGTTATGAAACGCAATTCGATCCTTGCATTGTTGCTTTGCGTCCTGTTCGTGGCGGTCGGCACCGGCTGCAGCTTGCAGAAGCCCGGAAGTCAGCCCGACGCGACGAAGGCACAGAAAACGACGAAGTCGGCGCAGATCGCGAACCCGGTCAAGACCTATGACTCTCTGGCGAAAGCCGAGAAGGTTGCCGGTTTCACGTTCACGGTCCCGGAAGGGGTCAACCTGGACGGCGCGGACTATGCGCAGTACTACTGGAGCACCATCAACGAGACCCTCATCGAAGTCCGCTACGGCGGGGAAGGCGATGAAGTCTGCTACATGCGGAAGGCTCCGGCCAGTGCCGCGGACGATGACGACGTGGACATCTCCGGCGACTACAACGTCTATGACACGGTGAAAGAAGTCGAGTTCACCCTCGAAGACGGCCGCGAAGTCGAAGTGACCCTCAAGGGCAAAGACAAGAAGTTCTACGTTGCCAACTGGCAGCTGAAGGGCGTCAAGGACAACGGCGTCTGGAACTACGCGATCGGCGTCCGGGGCATCCCGGAACAGGATCTTCTGGAACTGGTCAAGATGGTCGAATAACACACATTTTTTGATCTTTTTCGAGAACCTTCACATATGTGAGTGAGTAATTCTGATGAATCGTATATAGTCGTAAATGTAAATGCCTGAGGCGATTCACCACACTCAGCCATAGCAATTTAATAGGGGAAATGGAGCACACCTCCCGGAGTTCCGGGAGGTGTGTCGTTTTGTGATTGTCGGATGGTAGGGAAGAAACGAAACAATGTGTTTCGTTATACTCTTAAAATAGTCTTAAATCTTATAAAACGAGCGTTTTTGTACGTGTATAAAAGCGGATAATTGGTTAATATGCACAACGATTTGTACAAAAGACTAGATGGTTCAACAATAGACACTCCCTTTTAATACAATTATAATTAAAATGTCAGATAAAGTGCGGACAATTGCTGGTTGTGTGTAAGGCGATCATCCGCAGACGGAAAAAGACTGAACAATTAAGAAACGATTGAAAGGGGTAAGAGATATGAAGAAAAAATCTCTTAGGATCCTCGGCCTGATCGTCGCCATCGTTATGGTGGTCGCGATGCTGCCGCTGTCGGCACTGGC
>JAEYRR010000080.1 GCA_023435505.1 Bacillota bacterium
ATGCCGGTGCTAGTCATGTAATTGTTACTAGCTATGTCTTTAGAGATGGAAAGGTAGATTATAATAGACTGCAAGAAATGGCAAAGACTGTTGGAAAGAAGAGATTGGTTTTAGATTTGAGTTGCCGTAAAAGAGAAAATGAATATTATATTGTTACAGACAGATGGCAGAAATATACCAATGAAAAACTTTGTGTGGAATTACTGGACAGGCTGTCCATATTTTGCGATGAATTTTTAATTCATGCAGTGGATGTAGAAGGTAAGGCAAGTGGAATTGATGAATCTCTTGTGAGTCTTTTAGGAAATTGGTCCGGTATTCCTATTACCTATGCTGGTGGAGTAGGTTCTTACAACGATTTGGAGTTATTAAAAAAGTTGGGTAAAAATCAAGTAGATGTTACTGTTGGAAGCGCTTTGGATCTGTTTGGGGGGCCTTTAGCATTTGATCAGGTATTATCTATTATTAGCAGATAACAATTGTGGTAAAAATAGTTAAGAATAAATTAGGAAGTTTACACGTAATCACAACTCATAAAGATTGTTACAAAATTAGAACTATTAAATATTAATGAAATTACTTAAAAAGTATGGTGAAAATATGTTAAAATACCATACTTTTTTATATGCTTTAAAGAGGTGTATATAAATGTGCTTAAAAATAACCATAAAAAGGGTTGCTTTTTTAAAAACGTATGATATAATTATTTCATAATTGTTAACAAGTTGTTACTTAAATTAATGAATTGTTTTGTTTCTAGAACAGTTTTGTAATACAAATGAAATGAAAACGGAAATAGAATGAAACAATTATAAGTAAGGAGACAATAATGAAATCATTTATTAGAAAGATTGCAATATGTTTATTGGTATTTGTAATTGCAATTACAAGTAGCCAAGTTGATGTATCAGCAGCTTCAAAGGCAAAGTACACAAAAGCAGAATTACAATACTTAACTGCTATTATATATTGTGAAGCAGGCAATCAACCTCAAAAAGGAAAGATTGCTGTGGCTAATGTAGTACTCAACAGAGTAAAGAATAAGAGATATCCTAATACCGTGAAAGGTGTTATTTATCAGAAATATCAGTTCTCCCCAACGAGAACAAAGAATAGGAAGTACAGAGGACTTACTAATTATCAAGTAGCTTTGAATAAGTACTCCGGAAAGATTAAGATGTCATCAAGTGAGAAGAAACAGATGGCTTCCTGTAAGAAGGCTGCATTGGCAGCATTGACTGGAACTAAAGTTTTAAGTAGCAAATACTTATCTTTTACTGCTAAGAGAGCAGTACAAAGAAAACGGGTGAAAGCAGTGTACATCGGTGATCATGGCTTTTATTAAAGATATGACCCCTATAAATTAAATTCATAGTGATAAAGAAAGAGGACTTATTCGTTGGAATAAGTCCTTTATAATTGTGAATAATTGTGGTAATATTGTATTTATGAATTCGTCGTAATGAAAAAAGGAAAAAACTTGAAAGGAACAAATCATATGGATGAAATGAATGGCTCAAAGAATTTTATAGAGCAGATAATTGAAAATGATATTAAGGAAGGGAATTGTAAGGAAGTAGTAACAAGATTCCCACCGGAGCCTAATGGTTACCTTCATATTGGACATGCTAAATCTATAATTTTAAACAGTGGCTTAGCTAAAAAATATAATGGAAGATTTAATCTCCGTTTTGATGATACAAATCCTACAAAAGAAAAAACTGAATTTGTGCATTCAATCAAAGAAGATGTATTATGGCTAGGTGCTGATTTTGAAGACCGCTTGTTTTTTGCTTCTGACTACTTTGATCAGATGTATGAAGCTGCCATTAAACTGATAAAAAAAGGATTGGCTTATGTATGTGATTTAAGTGCAGAAGAGATACGTGAGTATCGTGGTACCTTGACAGAACCTGGTAAAGACAGCCCATACCGTAATCGTTCAGTTGAAGAGAACCTTGATTTATTTGAACGAATGAAAAATGGTGAGTTTAAAGATGGAGAAAAAGTTCTACGTGCCAAGATAGATATGGCCAGTGGTAATATTAATATGCGTGATCCAATTCTGTATCGTATTGCCAGAATGACTCATCATAATACGGGAGACAAATGGTGCATTTATCCAATGTATGATTTTGCACATCCTATTGAGGATGCCATTGAGGGAGTAAGCCACTCTATCTGTACACTGGAGTTTGAAGATCATAGACCACTTTATGACTGGGTGGTAAGAGAGCTCGAGTACGAGAATCCACCTAAACAGATTGAATTTGCTAAGATGTATCTTACCAATGTGGTTACTGGTAAACGATATATAAAACGCTTAGTAGAAGAAGGCATTGTTGATGGTTGGGATGATCCTAGACTTGTTACAATTGCTGCTCTTAGACGACGTGGATACACTCCTGAATCAATTCGTATGTTTATGGAGTTAAGCGGAGTATCAAAAGCGCAGAGCTCTTCTGATTCTGCCATGCTTGAATATTGCATCAGAGAAGACTTAAAATTGAAGAAATCCAGAATGATGGCTGTCCTTGATCCAATTAAGCTTGTTATTACAAACTATCCTGATGACCAGGTAGAATATCTGGATGTAGCAAACAATCAGGAAAACGAAGACCTAGGTGTAAGAAAAGTTCCATTTAGCAAAGAACTATATATAGACAGAGAAGATTTTATGATAGAACCACCAAAGAAGTATTTCCGTTTGTATCCGGGCAATGAAGTACGTCTTATGCATGCTTATTTTGTAACTTGCACTGACTATGTTACAGATGAGAATGGTAAGGTTTTGGAAGTTCATTGTACCTATGACCCTGCAACTAAGAGCGGAAGTGGATTCAATGAACGTAAGGTAAAGGGTACAATTCACTGGGTATCTGCCAAGCATGCAGTTGAAGCTGAGGTTCGTCTATACGAGAATTTGGTAGATGAAGAAAAAGGGGTATACAATGAGGATGGATCTGTTAATGTAAATCCTAACTCTCTCACAGTGTTGACTAACTGCTATGTAGAACCTGCACTTGCTGATGCAAAAGCGTATGATAGCTTCCAATTCTTAAGACATGGATACTTTTGCGTGGATTTTAAAGATTCTTCTAAGGAGCATTTGGTATTTAACAGAATAGTATCTCAGAAGAGTTCTTATAAGCCAGGTAATCAATAGGAGGTAACGTATGGGGGATTTATTATCAGGTTTAGAGCAATTTGGCCTTAATAATGTTAATAAGTTAGATGTATTTGACAAGGAAAAAGAGGAAAAGCAGGATAGCCAAACAGCAAAAGCTCACATAGTGGAGGAAACAGATTATTTATTTGATAAATCCTATGTCTGTCCTGTATGTGGAGAGTCCTTTAAGAGTAAGACGGTGAAAATTGGAAAGGTGAAACTATTGTCCGCAGATTCTGATCTTCGCCCCAAATTTCAGTTTGTAGACTCCCTGAAATATGATGCAGTAGTATGTCCAAGTTGTGGCTATGCAGCATTAAATAGATTCTTTAATTATATGACTTCTATGCAGGCAAGAGCAATCAAAGAAAAGATATCGGCTAATTATAAGCATACCAAAGAAACTAGTGATCTATATACTTATGACGATGCTATATTACGGCATAAGTTAGCATTATTAAACTCCATAGTTACAAATGCCAAGAATAGTGAAAAAGGGTATACCTGTTTAAAATTGGCATGGTTATGTCGTGGTAAATGTGAGAACTTGGATGAGACTAGCCCTACTTACAAAGAAGAGAAGCTAAAGCTACTTAAGATGGAGCAAGAATATATTCAGAATGCTTATGAAGGTTTTAATAATGCTATATTAAAGGAAGGTTATCCGATGTGTGGCATGGATGAATATACGGTTATGTATCTGGTAGCAGAATTGGCAAGAAGATGTGGAAAGTTCGAGGATTCTCTCAAGATGGTATCCAAAATACTGATTTCTAGAGAGGTCAATGAACGTCTTAAGGACAAAGCCAGAAGCATTAAAGATATGATAAAGTCCGCTAAATAATTGAATGGGTATAGGAACCATTAATCCTATACCCATTTTTTATATCTAGTATCAATCTTCGTCTATTGTTACGCTATTTAACTTTGCTATGGCACGTGGTAGGGCATCTTTTGAATTTTTCCATGGTTCATTCGCATTTCGATAATCGAATTTGTCAATTAACCAGGTTAGATCTTCAAGCATTCGTTTCATATTAGTAAGATAGAGCTCATTTAAATCCTGTATAAAGCGTTGGTAGATGTTTCCGGATAGCTCCATTCCTGCCACCTCATAGAGTCTTCCGTAATGTGGTTGGCACAGGCCCTTACAAGTCTTAAATACAGTTTGAAATTCTGGCTCTGTTCGATATAGATACAGTATGGTGGCCAAGTAGCGATCAAAGATTTTATGAATACGATCACAGACGAAGCAACTGGTATCTATTTTTTTTATGTAAGAAGTAACCGGTTTTTCCTCTTTCTTTTTCAGAAGGCCAGGCGCCTTTGGAACATCCTTTAACATGGGGGATAAGTCTTTTATGACCTTCTCCATATGAGTGGAAAGCATAAGAGCCAGTCCAAGGCGGTTTTGATTCCCATAGAGCTGTTTTATGTGTTTCGCACAGAAACCGGATTTATTGGTCATCTCCCGGATATCGTCTTCCATATAGCTTGGGCCCATAGTATATTCGATGGCTTCTTTCTCAAGGGATTGGTACATCTTGCAGATAGGGCATTCGCAGTCGCTATTAAAGGCTTCATTTACAGGTATGGTATATAATTTTTCTTTCATTTAAGGTATCCTTTCGTAAAAACTATGTAGTAGGAAAAGAAGACTTAACATACAATAAAACAGAGCAAGGCTTCTAATACATTGTAACAGATTAGAAAGACTTTGTCTAAAGCCACGTATATTTTAGAAAATAAGATACAGAATATTCTGTGAATTAAGAAAACAGAAGAAATAATGAGGAAATGGAAGAAATAATGAGTATATATTAAATTACGTTCTGTTTTAAAACATTTTTCAATTTTGAATAATTTGCAATATACAGGTAGATTTACTAATATATAGAGTATCAGTTAGCACTCAAGTGATGAGAGTGCTAGTAAAATGAATATGATTGTTAAGGAGGAATATATATGAAATTAGTACCTTTAGGAGACAAAGTTGTATTA
>JAEYRR010000082.1 GCA_023435505.1 Bacillota bacterium
TAGATTGCATGCAATCTTTATGATTAAATTGTACTCAATCTATTAGCATTTGTCAACTATAAATAGAACTATTCACCTGATAAAAAATCCCAATGCTAAGCAAAATGCAATTGAAATAAAAAGATGATAGTAGAACACATAATAACATATACTCTAATCCACTTTGGTATATTCATAACTACTATATCTCATTCTCATAATAACGTCTAATCAGTTCTTTTAAATCAGTGGCTACAAAGCAACTGGAATTATCCTCATGTTCCCAACGAACTAACTGAGTATCTATAATCTTTCCTTCTGAAATCTTATAGGCATAATAATCTCCACATCCATTGGTTCCAATCATTAAAAACTCTCGTATATTCTCATATATTTCTGATAGTTCCTCCCATAGCATGAGATTATCTGTAATAATCTCTTTAATCGAAAGAAATAGCCATTTATCACCGTTCATCTCTAATAGTAACTGGCGAAGTTCCTCTGGAAATGAGACGCCTAGTACATTCTCTGCTTCTAGTATCTGCCTGCTAGTAGCTGGCGGTTGAGGCTTCATAAAGGAATTGTCCGTCTGATATGGTACCAATAATTCTTTATACACCTAATTTCCTCCTTATTTGGAAATAATCATAACCTTAATATAATTATCTCTCTTATGGTGCATAATGTCTAATCCATTTTCCATCTCCTCTAAAGAATATCGATGTGAGATTATACTCTCAGGTCTAATCTTCCTCTGCTTAAGTTTTTGTAGAACATAATGCCAATCATCTTCTGGCTGCCCAGTATAAGAGGAATTCCATGTGCCTGTGATCGTCAATTGGTTTCTTAATATCTTCCAATAGGTGTCCCGACTTAAGGTCATATCAGAATGAGGATTTCCAACCATACATACCCTTCCAGAAGGAGCTGACAGATCAACAACCTGGGTTACTGATGCATTATTCCCAACACATTCAAATAATACATCTGCCCCATATCCATTGGTACGACTAAGAAGCCACTCTTTCACATCCTTAAGTCTACTATTGCAGTAGTTGTGTTCTGGTAATCCCATTTTTATCACTATATCCTTTTGGTACTCTTTGTTACCTATAGCAAAGATATTTGGGATTCCTTTTTCCATTAAAAACATCAGAAGAAGTTGACCGATGGTTCCAAGTCCGTATACAACAACCGTATCATTTTTAGACATCTCCACCTGTCTCATGGCATGGACTGCAACCGCCATAGGCTCTAGCATGGCTGCTTCCTCAAAGGATATCTTCTCCGATAGCTCAATCAGATTCCATTCCGGAACTGCTACATACTCTGCAAATGCACCATTTCTACGAGAACCAAGGTAACTATACTGCCTACACATCTCATATTTATGCTGTTTGCAGGGCTCACAAGCCCCACATGGGAGTAAAGGAAATATCGCCACTCTTTTTCCCATCCACCGTTTATCAGCATTCTCTGAGACCTTAACTACTTCTCCTGAAAATTCATGTCCCGGAATCAGAGGCATTGTATGTGCTCCATTCGTATATATTCTTGGAATGTCCGACCCACAGATTCCTGCTGCCTTAACAGACACCAGAACCTCCTTGTCTGAAAGCTTTGGTTCACCGATTTCCTCGTACCTCAAATCACCTATGTTGTGTAGTACCCATGCTTTCATCAGATTCTCAGCCCCTCTTTTGTTCTACAATTTCTATAAATCGCTCCAAGTCTGTATTTGTCGTTATTTTGAAATTCAAATCGTCGCCAGGGATTAGAGCAATATCTAACCCCGCCATGATGGCAGGCTCTGTTGATCCTTTAATATGCTTTAATCTATCCGGTACTAATTCCATGTTTGCTTTATAATATTTGTCCAAGTTAAAAACTTCTGGAGCTTGTCCTGCAAACACCTTGCTACGTTCCAATAATTCCGATACCTGACTTCCATCCTCACTTAAGTATACAGTATCTTTCATAGGCAATACCGGCATAACACCATCATGTCCCGGTAATGCCTCCATACAACCAACAACCTGGCTATCCGAAAGATTTGGTCTTGCCGCATCATGTATTAACACAACATCATTTGGTGAAATATTTCTCATATCCACCTTGCCTCTTGTCTTATGCAAGATATCCTGCAATCCATTTATAATAGAGGCTTGACGTATATATCCTGGTTTGGAGAAACCACTAATTTTCCCAGTATTAAGACCATGTCTCTTGGCATCTTTCAGAATAAGATCTCTCCATTCATCATCCGCTACGATTTGTACTCCGTCAATGACAGGAGATTCTAGCAAGGTTTCAAGAGAATATGTGATTACCATTTTTTCTGCCACCCTTATATATTGTTTCGGTATATCCGACTGTAGCCTTGTTCCTTCTCCACCAGCCAATATAAGCGCTATATTCACATTCCTCATCTCCAATCCTTTAATATATATTCTAAAATTTCAGTTCCCGTATGCCTTGCAAGGTTTCTCCATATGGCTTATTCTTGCCAAATAGCAAGGTTGTACCAAGGACAAATCCCTTTACTCCTCTCGGAGCATATTCTAAAATCTTATCCGCACTGCATGCGCCATCCCAGTATAATTCAAAATCCATCTTTTTTCTCATAGAAAGAAGTTTTGTTATCTTCTCTCCTACATATGGTAGATACATCTGCCCTGCATTACCTGGATTTACTGACATTACAAGCACTTTTTTTACTATCCGGAGTATTTCCATGATACTCTCTGCACTTGTACCCGGATTAATTGCAATACCTGGTATCATTCCTGCATCAATTACTGCCTGCAATGTAGTAGATGGATGATACTCTGCTTCGGGATGGATATATACCGTATCTCCCGGACGAAGATGTCGCAAGAAGAGTCCAATACTATTATTGGGGTGTTCAATCATTAGATGTACATCCAGTGGCTTCTTTGTCGCACTTGCTATATAATTCATATCATTTAGGGACATTGCGAAGTTAGAAACAAATCTTCCATCCATAATATCAATATGGAAAGAGTCTATTCCCCCTTCTTCTAACTCCCTAATTTCTTTCTCCAAATTACCGTAATTTGCACACATCATAGATGCCGTTAATTCAAACTGCATGTCTTCCTCTCCCGTTCGATTATTTTATGCACTCCACTATTGGAAGCCTCAGCTCGTCTCTATCTATATTCATTGCTATCGCCATATCGATTCCAGAGGGTTTTCGGTCATTAACAACAATCCGTTCGCCCATTGGCATATTAAATAAGATATGATCAAAGCGAATCCTCTGTTTCTCTAAAAATAACAGTGTCTTCTCTTTATATTCCTCTGTGCGAGAAGTCATGATAATAATGGTATCCTCTCTTGGAATAGTTTCTAAATATTCTCTTGCTCCTGAAAGCAAAGTATCATATCCATCGATTTTATATCCATTATGTTTTACTAATGTTCCATCCAGATCAAATATCCAGGTCTTAGGTAATGTTGATAATACTAATCTCTCTTCCACTGAAAATCATCCTTTACAACAATATTTTCCCAACCTTCCATCCAGTACATATCAGTTGCTTTCCATCTTGTATCACAGTAGTTATACTCAGGAAACAAAGCTATCTTCTCAGCTTTGACTGTTTTAAGTACATCACACATTCCACTTCGGATTCCTATGAATATCCCCGCTCTCTCCACTACAGATCTCATCTCCGTAATCCTTGGACTTATTGGTTCTGTACCAGTAAGTGGTTTTTCCTCCCCAACCACATTGGTAAAACACTGATAGCCTTTTTCTATATAATAGGAAACTATCTGTTTCCACACCTGCTTAGGAAGTGCAGTAACTGACTTTGCATAAGG
>JAEYRR010000088.1 GCA_023435505.1 Bacillota bacterium
ATCTACAATTGTATAGGAGCGAATCTCACTGATCTCTGTCAGCCCTGTAAGAACCCCTTTACCGCTAATATCACGAAGCCCTCTCTTTACATCGTATTTGGTATAAAGCTCCGGATTGATAGAAAATGCATCCACACATTTCTGCGACATCTTCATTATTTGCTCTGACGTTTGCAGTATACAGTTTTCTGTCATATAATCTCTCCTCTCTTACTTTGTTGAGGAAATTTCATAGTTAATTTTACGTCTATATCTCTACCTCCAAAAGTATGTACAAAGTTAATTATGAAATTTTCCCACTGATTCAGTATATCATATATTTTCCTTCAATATGTCGTGTTAACAAAAATTTAATAAAAAAACATATTTCCTACATAAATATTTAGATTTATAGAAGGAAATATGCTTTTTAAAGTGTATTTATTCATTATCACAACACAATATTCAGTCTATTTAATTGCCTAATGTAGCTACCATAACAGCTTTAATCGTATGCATACGGTTCTCTGCTTCATCAAATATCACATCTGCATTTGACTCAAACACTTCCTCCGTCACTTCTTTGCCTTTTACAGCTGGTAGGCAGTGCATGAAAATTGTCTTCTCATTTTCTGTCATAGCCATGAGCTTATTATTTACCTGATAAGGTTGTAGTAGCGCAATACGTTCTCCTGCCTTATCTTCCTCGCCCATAGAGCACCAAACATCTGTATAAATCACATCTGCACCTTTCACAGCTTTCAGATCATCTGTAAGTGTCAGTTTGGATCCGGATTCTTGGGCATAAACACCACACTGCTCCACCAAATCTTCAACCGGCCATAGCTGTTTTGGTGCCAAAATGGTAATATTAATTCCCATCTTCGTGCAGCCTATCATTAAACTGTTTCCCATATTGTTACGTCCATCGCCCACATAAACAAAGTTAAGTCCCTTCAGATACCCAAACTGCTCCTTCATGGTAAGCATATCCGCTAGAATCTGCGTTGGATGGTAGGTATCTGTCAAGCCATTCCATACTGGAACCTTACTATACTTCGCAAGAATCTCAACATTCTCTTGTTTAAATCCTCTAAACTCTATACCATCAAACATCCTGCCAAGTACTCTCGCAGTGTCCTCTACACTTTCCTTATAGCCTAATTGTATATCATCTTTCCCTAAATACTCTGGATGTCCTCCCTCATCAACGCAAGCTACTGTAAATGCACATCTGGTTCTAGTAGATGGTTTTTCGAATATCAGAGCTATATTCTTACCCTTTAAACTATCCCCTGTAATTCCTTTTTTCTTGTCTTCCTTTAGTTTTGCAGCTAAGTCTAATAGTTCATTAATTTCAGCTGCTGTAAAATCCTTCAGTGTCAGAAAACTTCTTCCCTTTAAACTCATACCAGCACACCCCTTTTATGTAGAATAATTATACATATTTATGTTTATTTATACATTATATCTATTTGAGTGAAATGTCAAGTATATTTTAAAAAATCCATAGAGAAGCATATTGCCACTCTATGGATGATTATTAATTAAGCTCATCTTCCGGTGATATTGGTTCACTTGTCTGACTACCATCATCTGTTACTATATTCTGGTTATGCGTAAACATTTTAGACATCAAATCATTATTCAGAATATAGGTAGAAGTCTCCTTCAGCTTCAAGGCTCGTTCATAATCACTTTGATATAGATTAATATCGAATTGTTCTCCACTATTAATATCCCAGGCTCGGCTACCCTCAAACAGCCCCTCTCTGGATATCTCAAACATAACGTTATCTTTTATAAAGGAGCCTTGAAACAAATAAACGGTAAATGCCACAAATCCCGTATTAGAATTTATCAAATCACGCCCTAGTACATAGGGTTGAGGAATTCTAATATCAAAAAGATTGGCTATGGTTGGGAGAAAATCAATCTGCCCACCAGTAGTTGAGATCGTATCTGTCACTCCACTTTTTGGAACATGGACAATTAATGGCACCTTAAACATCTCATCATAATCATAGCTTTTTCCAATAAACTTGGAAACCGTTTTATAATTCTCATCCATATTGCAGTTTAATCCATGGTGATCCCCATACATAGCGATTACGGTATTGTCATAGAGTCCAGCCTCTTTCAACTCTCTTATAAACTGGCCGATAGCTGCATCCGTATAGGCTACTGTTTGCAAATATTTCCCAAAAGCCGTTCCCTTGTCACTCTCCAGTAGTTGAATAGTTGCCATCTCCTCAGGCAGAACATACGGATGGTGGTTCGTTAAAGTAACTATGAAAGAGAAAAATGGATCCTTCTGTTTCTTTAAAATATCTATCGTCTGCGAAAACATAGATTTATCACTGATACCTAAGCCTATAATCTCGTCACTAATTAGATCTTCTTGGCTGTAAAATTCCTGAAAGCCCTGATATGGATAGGCCTTTTCCCTATTCCAGAAGGATCCTTCATATCCGTGAATGGCCATAGTATTATATCCATGGCTTCTCAGTAACCAAGGAAGTCCATTATAGGTGTTTTTTGTATATAGACTATAGCATTCTCGGTCTATTACCGGATACAAACTATTCAGACTGGTAAATTCAGCATCAACTGTATTACCTTTTCCTATGTTAGAGTAGTAATTATTAAAATAGATCGTATCCCTCTTTAATAAAGCATTGATATTCGGAGTTAGCTCCTGACCATTATATGTTGCACCAATTACAAAATTCTGCAAGGACTCAACCTGTATGACAACCAGATTCTTGCCTTTGCATAATCCTTGATAAATATTGGCCTTTGGAGTTTCCTTTTCCTCCTCTACCTCATTCAGAACCTTATCATTCGGTATAGTTTTATTACTTATGCTATCGACTACACTGTAGTATAAATCATTTAAATGGTTACTGAAGAATTCAATAGAATTGAATTTACGTATCGCCTTAGTGTTTAAAGGATTAATAGCAACTACCACTAAAGTCAAAAGTAAAATCCACCTGAATCTCCTTACAATTCGTCTTGTAATATGAAATCTCTCTGCCCAGGTTTTAGCGTATTTTCGAAACAGATAATAAGTTATCGGTACTTCAGCAATCATAATAAAGCTAGCAGGAATTAAAGTTGCCAAAAAACTATTTGGAACTTTTGCCACATTGGAAGCCTGCCACAACTGCTTTACAGAAACCGTCTGATTGTAATAATTAAAATACATCGTATCCGAAAACATCAATAATGTAAATCCTGCATATAGAACCAAAAAAACTATATTACTATATTTAAAATTACTTGTACCAAACTCCAGAAAAAGAAGCAGCAAAACTAAAATACTGCCTATGGTTACTATACTTCCAACCAGACTAACATGAATTAATCTATAATAGGTAAACAGCTTTATGCTCATTAACACGATTAACATCCAAGGTGATGTCATAAAACTTTTCACTTTTTCCATCTTATGTCCCCCTTATCTATAGATTCCTATGACCTTCTCTATGCTACCTCTTTTTCTTGTTTTATTCAATACTTTCCATGTATTGTTAAGAAAACCTTAGGATTTTATACATAAAAAACCTCACATCACATTTAACTGTGATGTGAGATTCTTAACTTACTGCCATTGGGTTTCCCCTTACAGGTTTTATTCATTTAACTCTCGATTACTCGTCTTTTCCTACTTCAGTAATGGATTTTACTAATCCGGCGATTCCCTGAATCTCAGATGGAATAATAATCTTCGTTGCTTTTCCGTCAGCTGCTTTGGCAAAGGCTTCTAAGCTCTTAATCTGCAAAACAGCACCACTTGGTGCAGATTCATTTAAGAACTTGATACCATCTGCATTAGCCTTCTGTACAGTAAGAATGGCTTCGGCCTGACCTTCTGCCTCACGGATGGTCGCTTCCTTCTTCGCTTCTGCACGAAGAATGGCAGCTTCTTTCTCAGCTTCTGCTTCCAGAATAGCAGATTCTTTCTTACCTTCTGCTACAAGGATAGTCGACTTCTTCTCACCTTCTGCACGAAGAATGGATTCTCTTCGTTCACGTTCTGCCTTCATCTGCTTCTCCATAGCATCCTGAATAGCTGCTGGAGGGATAATATTCTTTAATTCAACACGATTAACTTTGATTCCCCATGGATCTGTAGCAACATCAAGAGAAACACGCATCTTTGTATTTATTATTTCCCTGGAAGTTAAGGTTTCATCCAATTCCAAATCACCAATAATATTACGAAGTGTTGTTGCAGTTAAATTCTCTATTGCCATGATAGGATTTTCAACACCATACGCATAAAGCTTAGGGTCTGTTATCTGGAAGAACACTACAGTATCAATTCTCATGGTAACGTTATCCTTAGTGATAACCGGTTGTGGCGCAAAATCAACAACCTGTTCCTTTAAAAGCACTCTCTTTGCCACCTTATCAACAAACGGCCATTTTATATGAAGACCTACACCCCAGGTTGCCTGATATCCGCCTAAACGCTCAACGATATATGCATGGGCTTGTGGTACAACTTTGATACAGGTTGCAAATATTAATAAAATTAATACTATAACTGCTATTAAGATATAAACATATGGATTTTCCATTGAAACTCCTCCTTTTAAACCTATAATATGGTTTCTCTCTCCTGACTGGCTGGAATCTGCTCTTCTACAATAACTTTTACTCCAATAATCTCTACAATCTTTACTATAGCATCTTTTGGAATTACTTTATTATCTGTTGCTCTTGCCGTCCACTCCAGACCGTTAATCAAAACTGTTCCAACATTATTCAGATTATCAATGGTCTCTGTTACCTTTGCTCTAGTTCCTATTAAACTCTCGCTATTGGTAGGTACACGCTTCGTATTAAAGAATTTCATAGCAACCGGTCGTGTGAACACAAGCAAGATAATAGAAAGAACAAAGAATAAGACAATCTGCACTACCAGATTAAACTCAAGCAAAGCTGCTATAAACGCAACCAAAGCTCCGCCGGCAAACCAGATTGTTGTGAGGCCCAATGTAGCAATCTCAATTAGGATAAAAAGGATTAAGAGAATTAGCCATGCAATTGCTTCATTCATTAAATCCACTCCTTTCCATAGGAAATATAAACTCTACCTGTCTACATCTTACCTTAAAAGTATAGACACTTCAAGTTGTCCCCCCTACTATTAATGGATTTTTAATAATCATCTAGAATCGTCTTTGCCTTGCCACCTCAAACATCAGGATGGAAGCCGCCATAGCCGCATTTAACGACTCTACCTTGCCTGCCATAGGTATTCTTATTAAAGTATCCGCTAGCTCCCCAGTCTCCTCTGTCAGTCCATTGGCTTCATTTCCAATAAGGAACCCACATGGTTTTGTATAATTAAAGGATTCATATTCTTTTGAGCCTTGTAAATGAGCTGCATACAACGTTATTCCCTGGTTTTTAGCCTTTCTCATGGCATCTCTAAAATCCTCCACATAACAAAATGGTACACGAAATACTGAACCCATTGTGGAGCGAATTACCTTTGGATTAAAAATATCTGCAGACTCCTTACTTAAAATGACGCCAGTAGCCCCAGCGCCCTCAGCGGATCGTAGTATCGTTCCTAGATTACCTGGATCCCTGAGATTCTCTAACATAATAATATGTCCATCAGACTTTGCCAGGATGTCTTCTAGTGAGTATTTCGGTATCTTAACAGTAGCTAATATTCCTTGAGGTGTTACAGTATCTGACATCTCTTGAAAGAGCTTGTCACTAACTACCTCATAAGATAAGGTACCAAGGGTACTATTATGCTGTTTCTGAAATTCTTCCTCTCTAGACTCTGCTATAAAGATCTCCTGGATTCCGAATTCCATTGCTTCCTCTACCATCTTAAAGCCTTCCACTAGAAACAACCCTGCTTCCGCTCTTGCTTTTGCTTTTTTCTTTAATTGTATCACTTGCTTAATTTTGTTATTACTGCTACTGGTTATCATATTTCTTCCTTGTTATTCTTGGTTACTCATAGCTGCTAATTTATTTAACACATCATTCTTTCCAATTACAATAAGAATGTCTTCACTGCTTAAATGTCTATCTGCATCAGGGTTGATATCTAGCTCTTCGTTTCTCCTTACCCCGATTACGTTAATTCTATATTTGGCCCGAAGATTTAACTCTTTGATACTATAGCCATCCCAGCTTGGCAGAACATCCAGTTCCATCATGCTTGTTGTAGAAGATAATTCGATGGCATTAAACATATTCCCCATCATAAGATTATGTGCTACTCGTATACCGGTTTCCTTCTCCGGGAAGATTACCTTATCAGCTCCAACCTTTCTTAACACCTTAGCATGTAACTCAGTCTGAGCTTTCGCCAGTACAAATGGGATTCCTGACTCCTTGGCAAGAATGGTAACCATAACAGAAGCCTCAAGATTCTCACCGATGGCTACAATTGCCCCATCAAAATTACGAATTCCAAGACTTTCCATGGATTCTGAATCACACACATCTGCTTTAATGGCGCAGGTGACGATATCCGCTACCTCATGAATCTTATCTTCGTCATTATCTACTACTAATACTTCACAACCACCTTCTGCTAATGTAGTTGCAATGCTTCTTCCAAATCTTCCAAGTCCAAATACTACAAATTCTTTCTTCTCCATATTATTCCCTCTCTATCCCACCATAATCTTATCTGTTGGCAATTTCCTACTGCCATGCTCATGCTTTCTCGAATTGAAAGCTAGTGCTAGTGTAATAGGACCAATTCGTCCCAGATACATGGTTATAATAATTACAATCTTTCCTATATCCGTCAGCTTTGTGGTAACACCCCTTGTCAAACCAACTGTGCCAATTGCAGACGCTGTTTCGAATAATAAATCTAGAAAAGTTGCATTTTCTGTAATGGTCAGAATAAAGGTACTGATACAGAGTACTAAAAAACTCAATCCAAATACTGTCATACTTTTTTTAATAAAAGCATCCGTAATCTGTCTTTTAAATACTTCCACATCTTGTTTATTGCGAATGTTGGCCCATACAGCCATCAGTAAGACTGCCGCTGTAACCGTTTTAATACCACCGGCGGTACCAGATGGAGAACCTCCGATAAACATCAGTATGATACTAATAAAGGAAGTCGACTCATGCATCTGTCCCTGCGGAATAGTGAAAAAGCCTGCAGTTCTTGTAGTTACTGATTGAAATAAGGAAGCCATAACCTTATTCCCAAAAGACATCTCTCCAATAGTTCCCTTATTATTATACTCAAGTAATAAAATAATCAGACCGCCTCCAAATATAAGAATTGCAGTCATCGTGAGAACCACTTTGGTATGTAGCTCCATCTTTCGTACTAATACTTTACCCTTAACTTTCTCTTTTACCCTTCTCTTAAGAGTATTTAGTATATCCCACCAAACCGGATATCCGATACCACCAAAAATAATAAGCAGCATAGTCGTAATATTGATTATCGGAGAAAGCTGATAAGGCTGAAGGCTAGCTTCTCCAATAAGATCCAATCCTGCGTTACAAAAAGCTGAGATCGAAGTAAAGATAGATATCCCTATGCCTTTTACTACTCCATAATCTGGGATAAACTGAAACATGAAAAATATAGCTCCAGTCGCTTCCACTAACATTGTACCCTTAATAATTCTTTTAGTGAGCTTTACCAATCCTTGGAGAGTATCCAGGTAATAAGCATCCTGTATCAAAAGACGGT
>JAEYRR010000089.1 GCA_023435505.1 Bacillota bacterium
TTAATCTTAGTAGGTTTTCTTCCTGGTTTTACCACCAGATTAGTAAATGGAATTATATCTTTACTATCAAAGCTTCATATAATAAAAAATAAGGAGAACTCACTAGAGGGTGCAAAGAATCAGATTGTTGGCTTCCATGATGGTTTCAAACAACTTTTGAAGCAGAAGAAAGTATTGTTACAGGCTGTAGTTGTTTCCTGCGCCCAGCTTACTGCGTTCTTCTTTATTCCATTCTGTATCTGTATGGCTTTAGGCGTAGAGGTTGCCTCTATTTTATCAATGGTAGCAGCCAGTGCGTTTGTATTAATGATTTCCTCTTTTATTCCTCTTCCAGGAGCATCCGGCGGAGCGGAAGGTAGCTTCTACCTGCTGTTTGGTATCTTTATTATCAATCCAAGCCTAATTGCGGTGGCCTTAATTCTATGGAGATTCATTACGTATTACCTTCCTATTTTAGTGGGAATCTTCTTCTGTGGAGTAAAAAAGGTACCTACCTCAGAGATAAGTGCTGAATAACTTTTCCCTATTCTCTGCATAAGATATAGTAAGGAACTATCCTTGTTGCAATATGATAAATAAGATAGGAAAATGTATGAAAATATTAGTGGATGCGGACGCTTGTCCTGTAAAAGACATCATCGAGGAAGTAGCTAAGAGTTTTGGCTTGGAAGTCTATATGATTATTGATACCAGCCATGAGCTATATTCAGATTACTCCTCTATTATACAAGTTAGCAAGGCTCCAGACGCTGCAGATCTGGCACTTTTTAACCGTACAGACCCTGGTGATATAGTCGTCACTCATGATTACGGAGTAGCCAGTATGGTATTAGGCAAAAAAGCTTATGCTATTAGTTTTAACGGAAGATGGTTTACTAATCAGAATATAGATATGCTTATGTATGAACGCCATGTTGCCGCCAAGCAGCGAAAGAAAGGCATTCACAGCTGTAGTATAAAAAAACGTACCAAAGAAGATGATGCAAGATTTAGAGAAAGCTTTATTAAGCTTTGTGTGTATGCTATGAAAAACAAACAATAGTATAGGCAAGGGAGATGACTCCCTTGCCTTTCTTTTATTTTATAGCTTCTTTCATTTGCCTTACGTACTGTCCAATTACTGCAGGGGCTTCACTCTTGTACTTATCTGCTCGTGTTACAATGGCACTTCCTACAATCACCCCATCTGCTTCTTTTACCATCTTTGCTGCCTGCTCTGGTGTAGAGATACCAAAACCAACCGCACACGGTATGTCTGTATTCTCTCTAATCACTCGAACCATAGAACCAATATCCGTCTCAATATCAGACCGAACTCCGGTCACACCAAGAGAAGAAACTACATATAGAAATCCGCTGGCTTCCTTTGCTATCATGGCAATCCGTTTCTCAGAAGTTGGTGCAACAAGGGAGATAAAATCCAATCCATATTGTTTGCACAAAGGAGCAAATTCCTCTTTCTCCTCAAATGGAATATCCGGAAGAATCAAACCATCTATACCAATCTCTCCACAGATTTTTACAAACCGTTCTGTACCGTAGGAAAATACTACATTAGCATAGGTCATAAACACCATTGGTATCTTAACCTCTTCTCTTATTTTTCGAACCATATCAAAAATATCATCTGTGGTTATGTGATTAGTCAGAGCGCGGATACTGGCTTCCTCAATGACTGGGCCCTCTGCTGTGGGATCAGAAAATGGAATTCCAAGTTCAATTAAATCTGCTCCATTTTTACTCATTTCTTTTACGATTTCAGCCGTCGTAGCTAGATTAGGATCTCCGCAGGTAATGAAAGGGATAAAGGCCTTTCCATTCTTAAATGCATCATGAATCTTACTCATAGATATCCTCCCCTCTATAGCGGGCAATGGCTGCACAGTCCTTATCACCACGTCCGGAAACAGTTACTACTATAATCTGTTCTTTTGGCAAAGTCGGAGCTAACTTTATGGCATAAGCGAGAGCGTGGGAGGATTCTATTGCAGGAATAATGCCTTCTGTCCTGGATACATATTCAAATGCCTCAACAGCCTCATCATCGGTAATTGCCACATACTCTGCTCTGCCTTTATCATGAAGATACGCATGCTCAGGGCCAACTCCTGGGTAATCTAATCCAGCTGAAATAGAATACACAGGGGCAATCTGCCCATAGTTATCCTGACAGAAATAGGACTTCATCCCATGGAAAATGCCAAGACGCCCAGTACTTATGGTAGCTGCAGTCTCAAAAGTATCAATTCCTCTTCCTGCAGCCTCACAGCCAATTAGCCTGACCTCTTTATCCGGAATAAAATGATAAAAGCTGCCTATGGCATTGGAGCCTCCACCAACACAAGCGATAACCGCATCCGGAAGTCTGCCTTCTTTTTCTAGCATCTGCTCTTTTATTTCTCTTGATATAACTGCCTGGAAATCACGGACAATCGTAGGAAATGGGTGTGGTCCCATCACTGACCCAAGACAATAATGGGTGTCTTCGATCCGACTACTCCATTCCCTCATGGCCGCAGATACTGCATCTTTCAGTGTTTTGGTACCGCTCTTTACTGATACCACCTCTGCTCCTAACAATTTCATTCGATATACATTAAGAGCCTGACGCTTGGTATCTTCTTCTCCAATAAACACCACACAATCCATACCCATTAAAGCTGCAGCTGTAGCTGTTGCCACCCCATGTTGACCTGCACCAGTCTCTGCAATCAGTCTTGTTTTTCCCATCTTTTTAGCTAGAAGTGCCTGACCTAGTACATTGTTAATTTTATGGGAACCTGTGTGGTTCAAATCCTCTCTTTTTAAATATATCTTAGCTCCCCCTAGATTCTTTGTCATTTTCTCAGCATAGTATAACCGACTTGGTCTCCCTGCGTAGTCATTAAACAGATTCTTCAGTTCCTTATTAAACTCAGAATCTTGTTTATAGTGTTCATAGGCCTTCTCTAAGTCTATTAAAGCATTCATCAATGTTTCGGGAACGTATTGCCCCCCATGAATACCAAATCTTCCTTTCGACATAATTACCCTCCTATCTTTCTCTTACCGTTTGGATTAGCTTCTCTATTTTTTTATCATCTTTCATTCCATTGGTTTCTACTCCTGAGCTGCTATCTACCCCATATAAATAACCAGTTCTTATAGCCTTTCTTATGGCATCTTCAATATTTTCTGGATGTAAGCCCCCCGCCAATAAAAATGGTCTATTGACGATAGAAAGCAGTGACCAGTCAAAACTCTCGCCACTTCCACCTGCCCCATGATCAAGTAAAATATAGTCTGCTATAGAGCCATTGGCTCTCTTAATATCCTCTGCTGTTTTGATCTCATAGGCCTGTATGATAGGCTTTTTCGTATAGGCTTTAAGTTCTGTTATATACATGTCATCCTCATTACCATGCAGCTGTATAAAATCAATAATATCTTCTCTGCACAAGGCTGTAACAGTTTCTATGGGAGCATTGACAAAGACACCCACTACTTGTATCCCTCCCTCTAGATTTCCTTTAAGGAGCTTTACTTTCTCTGAGCTCACATATCTTTTGCTGTTTGTTGCAAATACGAATCCAATGTAGTCAGGTTTGAGTTTATTCACAGTCTCTATATCTTTTTCCCGTGTTAATCCACAGATTTTAATCTTTATCATAACTGCTCCTTTAATAAAGTAAGCACTGCCTTCTTATTCTGAGCCCTCATCAGTGTCTCTCCAATCAGAACCCCATTTACCTTTGCCTGGTGTAGTTCTTTAACCTCCTTAGCTGATTGAATACCACTTTCAGCTACAAATAGGACATCCTCTGGTACCAGACATCTTAACCGCCTGCTATTACTTACATCCACGCTAAAATCCTTTAAGTTACGATTGTTTACTCCAATAATTCTGGCACCTGCCCGCAAGGCTGTGAATACCTCTTCCTCATTATGGACTTCCACCAGAGCAGATAGTCCTAAGCTGTCACAAAGCCTAAGGTATCTACAAAGGGTTTTCTCGGTCAGTATGGCACAGATTAAAAGAACTGCTGCCGCCCCTAAAACCTTGGCCTCATAAATCATATACTCATCTATTACAAAGTCCTTTCTCAAACAGGGAATCGTAACTTCTTCTGCAATTTCTTTTAAATAACTGTCATTTCCCATAAACCATTTGGGTTCTGTGAGAACTGAGATTGCGGATGCTCCGGCTGTTTCATAGTCCTTTGCAATCTGCATATAATCAAAATCCTCTGAGATCACTCCCTTTGAAGGAGATGCTTTTTTACATTCACAGATGAAAGCCATTGGCCTAACCTTTAGTGCTTCTTCAAAAGGGAAACCGGTATTACAATTCATATGTAATGCTTCCGCTTTAATCTCTTTCATGGATTTCATTGCCTTAGTCTGATGAATTCTTATCTTGGTATAGGCAGCTATGGTTTCTAGAATATTACTCATTTCTCACCTGTAGCCTTTCTGAGCTCCACTAATTTTTCATAGGCTGCCCCTGAATCAATGAGCTCTGCTGCAAGCGCGATGCCATTTTTAAGGCTTTCTGCCTTTCCCGCTACATATAGTCCAGCTGCTGCATTAAGTAACACCGTGTCTCGCATAGGCCCTTGCCTTCCCCTTAGAATATCTGTAGTAATCTTAGCATTCTCATCTGGTGTACCGCCTACCAACTCCTCTTTCCTACAGCGACTTAACCCTAAATCCTCAGGTGCAAGGATGTAGCTCCAATACTCTCCCTCATTAAATTCGCAGATTGTGGTTGGTGCACTTAAGGACAACTCATCCAGTTTATCCTGTCCATAGACTACCATTCCACGTTTCACTCCCAGACTAGTAAGTACTCGGGCCAAGGGCTGTACCAAAGACTCATCGTAAACGCCTAGAATCTGCGTAGTTGGATGTGCTGGATTGGTCAGGGGACCAAGGATATTAAATACTGTACGAAATCCCAGTTCCTTTCTGATGGAACCTACATACTTCATGGAAGTGTGATATTTCTGAGCAAAGAGAAAGCAGATACCCACTTCTCTTAAAAGTCTTACACAGGTGTCCGGTTCTAAGTTTATATTGATTCCAAGGGCTTCTAGGCAATCGGCTGTGCCACAACTAGAGGATGCTGCTCGGTTACCGTGTTTGGCTATCTTAATACCTGCCGCTGCCAGAACAAAGGCTGTGGTGGTAGAGATATTAAAACTTTTGGCTCCGTCTCCACCTGTTCCTACAATATCCATAACCTCCATATCGTGATAAAGCTTTAGTGCATGGTTTCTCATAGCCTCTGCACAACCAGTTATCTCCTGAATCGTCTCTGCCTTGGTATTTTTCGTAGTGAGCGCCGCTAAAAATGCAGCATTCTGAGTCTGGGTCGTCTCCCCATCCATAATCTCATTCATTACCTGATAAGCTTCCTCATAAGTCAAATCTCCTTTATTTACAACTTTAACGATTGCTTCTTTAATCATTGTTTGCCTCCCTTCCTTTCACCCGGTCAATAAAATTCTGTAACATGATTGTACCCTCTGGGGTCATAATGGATTCCGGATGGAACTGTAGTCCATAGACCTCATATTCCCTATGTTTTACTGCCATAATCTCTCCATCTTTGGTTTTAGCTATTATCTGAAGACACCCTGGCAGATTTTCCTCTTTGGCTGCCAAAGAATGATATCTTGCCACCAAAACAGTTTCCGGGCAGTTCTTAAAGAGTACGCTACTCCTATCAAGAATTGTCTGTGACTGTTTGCCATGCATCAGCTCCTTAGCATAGGTTATGACACCTCCATAGGCTTGACAGATGGCTTGATGGCCCAAGCATACACCAAGGAGAGGAACTTTTCTCCCTAATTTCTGAACCAGTTCAACACAGATTCCTGCATCTTCCGGTCTTCCTGGCCCTGGTGATAGAAGAATGGCCTCCGGTTGTAACTCATCTATCTCCTCTACGGTCATAGCATCATTTCTTATAACCTTAATATCTGGAAAAATGGTTCCAAGAAGCTGATATAAATTGTAGGAGAAACTATCATAGTTATCCATCAGTACAATCATTTTGTCACCTCCTGGGCCGTCTTAACTGCACTTACTACCGCTGCCGCTTTATTTAAACATTCCTGGTATTCCGTCTCAGGAACCGAATCTGCTACAATGCCGGCTCCACTTCTAATAAATGCTTTGTTATTCTTTTTATAGACAATTCGTATGGCTATGCAGGTATCCAGATTTCCAGTGAAATCAAGGTAACCTATGGCTCCACCATAGATGCCCCGTTTATTGTTCTCCAAATCATTGATCAGCTGACAAGCTCTTAACTTTGGGGCTCCGGATAAGGTTCCTGCAGGAAGAATTGCTTCGATGGCATCTAAGGCATCCTTATCCTTTCTAAGCCTTCCCCTTACCGTAGACCCTATGTGCATTACATGGGAATAGCGCTGAATCATATGGTATTGCTCTACCATTACAGTCCCAAAGTCACTAATTTTCCCCAGATCATTGCGGCCTAAGTCCACTAACATATTGTGCTCTGCCAACTCCTTTTGATCCTTCAGTAGTTCTTCGGCTAGCTTATTGTCTTCCTCCTCTGTCTTTCCTCTCGGTCTGGTTCCTGCAAGTGGGAAGGTGTGAAGTGTGCCGTTCTCCAACTTAACTAAGGTCTCTGGAGAAGCTCCCGCTACCTCCATATCAGAACCGGAAAAATAAAACATATATGGAGAACGGTTAATCGTTCTTAATATTCGGTAGGTGTGAAAGAGACTTCCTTCAAAATCGGCTTCCAGTCGATTGGAAAGGACAATCTGAAAAATGTCTCCCTCCACTATGTGGTGCTTTGCTTTTTCCACCATGGCACAATACTCATCCTTGGAGAA
>JAEYRR010000106.1 GCA_023435505.1 Bacillota bacterium
ATATATGGGTATTGCTACAATGGTGGTTCTGATTCTTTCCAATATGATGATTTCTGCTTTACGTAATATCATTCCTGATAAAGTAAGAATTCCAGCCTACATTGTCGTAGTTGCTTCCTTTGTAACAGCAGTACAACTTTTAATCCAGGCATTTCTTCCTGCTATTCAGGATTTATTAGGTGTATATATCCCACTGATTGTTGTTAACTGTATCATCTTAGGTCGTGCAGAATCCTATGCGAACAAAAACGGTGTAGGTTTATCCGCTTTCGATGGTATTGGTATGGGTATTGGTTTTACAGTAGCCTTAACAATCATTGGTCTGGTTCGTGAATTATTAGGTGATGGTGCTGTATTTGGTCATGCCATCTCCTTCCTACAGGATTATAAGGTTAGTATCTTTACAGCGGCTCCTGGTGCTTTCTTTGTTCTTGCTCTTCTTACAGGAATTCAGAATCGATTAAAAGCGCCAAGTGCAACTAACGTAGACCGTGGAAATGGTAACATTGCCTGCGGTGGTAACTGTTCAGGTTGTTCAGGTGCAGTTTGTGCTAGTAACAAAGGCCTGATTGAAGCTGAAAAAGCAGCAGCTAAGGCAGAAAAGCTTGCTAAGGCGAAAGCGGCAGCCAAAGCAAAGACAGAAAAGGAGGATTGATTTAGATGAAAGAAATGATATTAATCGTAGTGACAGCAGCCCTGATTAACAACGTTGTACTAAGTCAATTCTTAGGTTTATGTCCATTCTTAGGTGTTTCTAAAAACACAAAGACTGCAGCCGGCATGGGTGGAGCTGTAATCTTTGTTATTACCATAGCTTCCGCTATGGCCAGCCTTGTTTATGAGTTTGTATTAGTTCCATTAGAATTACAATATTTACAGACCATCGTATTTATTCTTCTGATTGCAGCGTTGGTTCAGCTGGTTGAGATGTTCTTAAAAAAATCTATGCCAAGCTTATATGAAGCACTTGGTGTATATCTTCCACTGATCACAACAAACTGTGCAGTTCTTGGTGTAGCATTGTTGAATGTACAGAACTCTTATAACTTGGTTGAGAGTATATTGAATGGATTTGGTACTGCTGGTGGGTTCTTTATCGCTATTGTAATTATGGCAGGAATCCGTGAGAAGATTGAATTTAACGATTTTAGTGAGTCCTTAAAAGGTTCTCCTATTGTACTAGTAACTGCAGGATTGATGGCAATTGCATTCTATGGCTTTGCTAGTCTTTCATTCTAAGGAGGGGGAACAAAAATGGGTCCTATTATTATTGCTACGTTGGTGGTAGCGTTAACTGGTTTGATCATTGGTGTCCTTCTTGGAGTAGCTGGTGAGAAATTTAAGGTTGAAGTAGATATCAAAGAATCTCAGGTAAGAGAAGCCTTACCTGGTAACAACTGTGGTGGTTGTGGATATGCAGGCTGTGATGCTGCAGCAAAAGCAATTGCAGCTGGGGATGCATCTGTATCAGTATGTCCTGTAGGTGGTTCACCGGTTGCAGAACGAATCGCTGAAATCATGGGTGTAAAAGCCGAAGTAGCAGAGAAAAACGTAGCATTTGTTAAGTGCTCCGGAACTTGTGAAAAAGCGGTTGATAAATCCAACTACTATGGCGTTAGTGACTGTGTCGCTGCTATGTCAGCTCCTGGTGGAAGTGGAAAGGCCTGCAGCTATGGCTGTATGGGACTTGGTTCTTGTGTAAAAGCCTGCCCATTTGATGCAATTCATGTAATTGATGGAATAGCAAAAGTAGATGTTGAGAAATGTACTGCTTGTGGAAACTGTGTGGCAATTTGTCCTAAACAGATCATTGAAATAGTACCTGCGAAAGCAGATTTCTTAGTACGTTGTAACTCTCATGATAAAGGTAAGGAAGTTAAAAGTAAATGTGATGCAGGTTGTATCGGCTGTGGGATGTGTACCCGTGCATGTGAGTACGATGCCGTTCATGTAGAGAATAACTTAGCATACATTGATCAAAGTAAATGTACAAAATGCGGAAAATGTGCGGAAAAATGTCCTACTAAAGTCATCCGTGATTTAGTCGCAACAAATTAATATAGGTATAAATGAAACAGTGTGGAAGTAAGATTCTAAGAATCTTCTCCACATTGTTTTTTTATTAAAAATACCACTTATGTTAAATCTATCTTAACTTGCCTATACTTTAATATTCTATTTTAAGTAGTTAAGGGGCAACATAATAACAAATCCTATTAGCAATCATTTTCTATATCAAACACATTCAAGGTAACAAGATAGGAGGTTATCATGAACTTTCGATTCCCCTTCCTAGTATCAGTTTTTTTGTTTTTTGTAGGTGGATTTCTATATGGAATTGTTGAGATGCTTTTTAAAGGTAATACACATATCTCTATGATTATCGCCGGTGGTCTTGCTTTTATACTGATTGGAAGATTAAATGAAGGCAATCATAATCCATCTCTCTTAGGAATGATGGTAATCTCAAGTATCCTTATTACTGTCATAGAATTAATTACCGGAGTCATTGTAAATCTATGGCTTCACTTAGGTGTTTGGGATTATTCTAAGCTTCCTTATAATTTTATGGGTCAAATTTGCTTGTTGTTTTCTGTCTGTTGGTTTGGTCTGTCTTTTATTGCTATTTTGGTAGATGACTATATCCGATATCTATTGCTGGGAGGAAAGAAACCTCATTATCATTTTATGTAAAATAAGAAGATTATATACGAGGAGCGCTGAGAGAAAAAGTCAAAAAAGATACAAAAGGTAAGAAGTGTTACTTGTGAGAAAACAAAGGATACCATATAATGTATATAGAGTAAAAGCATACTATAAAGTTTGGTGGTGTAGTCACAATGACAAAAATAAAAGATATTGCCTTACAATGTAATGTCTCTGTATCTACGGTAAGTAAAGCGTTTAATGGTTATCATGATATTAGTGAAGAGACAAGGACTAAGATTCTGAATACAGCAAGCTCTATGGGATATATAGCCAAAACTCTACCTAGTGAAAATAGGGAGAAAACTTGCAACATAGGGCTATTGTATGAAGATGCGTCCAATCAAGGACTAAGAAATGAGTATTTTGCCTACATAGTGGCCGCCTTTAAGGAAAGGGCGGCAAAACAGGGGTATGATATTACATTTATTGAACATAACATTGGAAATAAAAAAATGTCGTATCTAGAGCATTGTCGTAGAAGGAATTTTGATGGAATTTGTATAGCGTGCGCAGATTTTTCTGATCCAGAGGTAGTGGAACTGGTGAATAGTAGCTTTCCGGTTGTCACCATAGATCAGACCTTCAATGAAGCAATCTCTATTCTTTCCGATAACATGCAAGGAATGAAGCAACTGACAGAATATATTATTTCTATGGGACACACTAAGATCGCTTATATTTATGGAACAAAATCCAGTGTTACCCACAATCGTCTTGTTGGATTTAATCATGCAGTGACAGAACATAAAATAGTTATTCCGGAGGAATACATGATAGAAGGCATGTACCGAAGTGTAGATCGAACAGAACAAGAAGCCGAGAAACTCTTGACTTTACCGAATCCTCCTACCTGTATCATAGCTCCAGATGATTACTCTGCCTTAGGGGTGATGAATGTGGCAAGAAGAAAAGGAATGAAGATTCCTGAGGATCTCTCTATCGCTGGGTATGATGGTATGCCTGTTTCCCAGGTGCTAGAACCGAAGCTGACAACTATAAAGCAAGATGCTGATAAGTTAGGTGCTGAAGCAGCCAGACAGCTTATTAATTTAATGGAAAATCCCATGGGAACCTCATTGGACACGGTTATGATGAAGACAACCTTGGTGAAAGGTGGATCAGTTAAAAAAATTAGCAAATAGTGCATATGTTACAAGGTTATTGCCGAACAGAAGCCCATATGGTAAAATATTCAACATATTAGATTTACTAGGGAGGACACTATGAGACTTGTTTCGACATCCATGCTACGACAGGATATGGTATTGGCAAAGTCAATCTATCACAGAGATTGCCTTATTCTTAAGGCGGGCCAAAAAGACTTGAAGAGATTTGTCAATAATCTGCATAATATGGGTATCGAGTATGTTTACATAGAGGATGGTAAGAGCGACGGCATTCATGTACCAGATGCCATTTCTGAGAGAACTCGTTTCAAATGTAAAAAAGTTTTGCGTAATACGTTGGATGAGTTTGTAAAAAAAAGTACTTTAGACGTAGATAGCATTGTCGACACAGTAGATGAGATTATAAATGAGATTCTTTATAACAAAGATGTACAGGTAAGTTTGAATGATATTAGTGCTACAGATGACTATACCTTTTCTCACTCAGTCAGCACAACAGTCTATTCCATTCTACTGGCTAAGGAGTTAGGATACAGTAAGAGTATGCTACAGAAATTAGCGGCAGGAACTATGCTTCATGATATGGGAAAAGTACTGCTTGATAAAACTGTATTGTTTAAAGAGAACCAGCTTTCAGCAGAAGAGTTTGAATATATTAAGCAACATACTGTTTTTGGCTATCAGGCACTGAAACGGTGTACTAGCATTACAGAGTTGTCTAGGATTATTTCCCTTTTGCACCATGAAAGAATGGATGGATCTGGCTATCCAAGAGGAGTTAAAGCAGGAAATCTCCATGAGTTTGCCAGAATTGTTGCTATTGCAGATGTGTATGATGCTCTAACGACTGACCGATGTTACCGACAAAAGTGGTCCAATGAAAAAGCAGTCAATTATTTAATAGAATGTTCAGGGACGAAGTTTGATACCCAATTGGTGGGAAAGTTTATTCAGCAGATTGCTATATATCCTAATGGCTCCATGGTAAGACTATCTGATTTGACCTATGGGGTCATAAAGGAGCAAAACCGAAGCATGCCACTTCGGCCAATAGTACGGGTCGTGTCTGATAAGTATGGGAATGATATTCCTATCTACGAGATAGATTTAATGAAAGAATTGTCGGTGACAATCATTGAAAGTGAAATAGAAATACAGAATAAAAAGTCACAATTTGAAATGGATAAGTAGAGTTGACTGTTTTATATGGAGGAATAAGTTCAGATGTTTAAAGTATTGGTTGCCGATGCAGATCCATCTACAGTGAATTTGATTGAGAAAGTATTAAGTGACAAGCTGAAAGATGCAAAAATAGTTGGTATCGCAAAAAATGGGAACGATGCTGTTGTGGAAACCATAAATCAGGAGCCTGATTTAATTATTATAGCACTAAAGATGACAGGGCTTAATGGATTAGAGACCATTAAACAAATTCGAAGTTTTAATAAAAGTGTACACATAATAATTGTATCGGCTTATGATTACTTTGAATTTGCTAAAGAGGCCATGCTACTAGGTGTGAACAATTACCTATTGAAACCTGTTACCGTACAGCAGTTATATGATGCAATGCTACGGGAGTTGGTCAGTCTGCAAGAGGAGTCAGACAAAATACGTAAATTCCAAGAAGAAGAGCATATCCTTAATGCTGCTCTTCGTTTTGTTGAGCATAATTTTATCTATGGAATCTTGTTTAACTCTGGTTATAGTTCCGAGATTAATCAATACATGGACCTTATTGGTGTAGGGAAGTTTGGATATATAATGAATATTGCTATATCAAAGAACTATAAGGAGCAATATTTGGATATGGACCGTGTTGTTACACAGGTACAGAGAAGATTAAAGACTATCATTAGTACCAGTGAGAAATGTGCCATAGGTCCTAACATGATGAATCGAATTATTGTTTATATCACCAGTGATAAGACAAAGGAGTCGAAAGAAGTCCAGATTGAGTCGGTGAAGATTGCTAGGCAGGTTCATGTCGGACTAAAAGATACCTTTGGTATTGATACCTTTATTGCCATTGGAAGTGTGAAACCCATTGAATATATCCATGAAAGTTATCTTGAGACAATTCGTTGCGGTAAATATATTCATGAAGGTCCAGTGATTCATTATAAAGAAATTCGGTATAAGAGTACGTCGGTGAGCCGTGAATATTATGATCTTATGAATACCCTAGTAGAGGGTGTTAAATATAATAGATACGAAACTTATGATACCTTTTCCAGCATAATAGAGACTTTAAGACCGCAATCATCTTTGGAGAGAATTAGTCGTTTGATTGAAGTTCTTTTTGTAATCAGCTATGAGGCAAAGAAAGAGTATAAGGTACAGAGCCTTGGGTTTGATTATTATCTGGATTATAATGAAGTGCTAGGCTATACAGTAGAGGAACAGGAAAGTTGGGCGTGGAGAAGGTTCAATACTCTTTTGAGAGCTTTGAAAAATGAAAAGATTGATCGTAAATCAAGTATCGTAAATGTTGCCATAGGGCATATAAATAGACACTTTACCGAGCAGGTTACGTTAAATGATATTGCAGCCTATGTAAATCTTAGCCCACAACATTTTAGCAAGATATTTAAGGAAACTACAGGTTATGGCTACGTAGAATGGGTGAACAATCTTAGAATAACTAAGGCTAGGGAACTGATTAATAATTCCGATAAGACAATTAAAGAGATCTGCTTTACGGTGGGCTATAATGATCCAAACTATTTCAGCCGTATATTTAAAAAATATGTGGGAATTAGTCCGACTGATTATATGATTGAAAGAAAAAAGACAGAAGAAATCAGAGAATAAAGATGGCATTTCACAAGAAAAGCCATCTTTATTCTCTCTATACGTAATCTTGTGTATTGCATTTATAACAAAAATATAGTAAATTATTGTAAAGTGCCTATATTTCCATTAAAAGATATTGACGGAATTATAAGATTATGCTATTCTAGACTAGCGATGGAAGAGGTCTTTTTTTTATGCCTAAAAATCAATGATGACCGTAAACAATAGCACAAATAGAATTTATAGCGGAGGTGGAAGCTGTGCGCGTAAAAATTACATTAGCTTGTACAGAATGTAAACAACGTAATTACAATATGACTAAGGAAAAGAAAGCGCATCCAGATAGAATGGAGACTAAGAAATATTGTAAGTTCTGTAAATCACACACTTTACACAAAGAAACTAAGTAGTTAGGTTTTATGTAAGGCAATAGGTTAATCTATTGAACACTGTCAGTAAATATAGACTATATATTTGCGTGAAAGGAATGTGAAAGATATGGGAGAAGCTGTGAATAAAGTTGAGATTGCTTCTAAGGAAGTTGATTCAAAGGACGTAGCTCCAAAGAAAAACACTTCAAAGGATGCATCTCCAAAGAAAAGTAAGTTTAAATCCTTGAAATCCGAGTTTAAGAAGATTACATGGCCTGATAGACCAACTCTGATAAAACAGACTATAGCAGTTCTTGTTATATCTATTGTTATAGGAGCAGTGATTGTCGGAGTAGATACATTATACAAGATGGCATTTCATGAAATAGGTATCTTTGGGGTACTAGGTTAGGGTGATAAGATGGCGGAAGCAAATTGGTATGTTGTGCATACTTACTCAGGATATGAGAACAAAGTAAAAGCAAATATTGAAAAAACCATCGAAAACAGAAATCTGCAGGATCAGATTCTTGAAGTATCCGTTCCTATGCAGGAAGTTGTAGAGATGAAAAACGGTAGCAAGAAGAAAGTAAGTAAGAAGATGTTTCCTGCTTACGTTCTGATTAACATGATTATGAACGATGATACTTGGTACGTTGTTCGTAATACAAGAGGCGTGACTGGATTTGTTGGTCCAGGATCAAAGCCGGTACCATTATCTGAAGCAGAGATGAGAAGCATGGGACTGAAGAGCAGCAGTGACATCCATATCGACCTTGAGGTTGGTGATGCTATTGTTGTTGTATCAGGTGCATGGGAAGATACAAGCGGTATCATTACTCATATTAATAATCATAAACAGGTAGTTACTATTAACGTGGACATGTTTGGTAGAGAGACTCCTGTTGAGATTGGATTTTCAGATATTAAAAAGATGTAGACATCTAGTGTGATCTAGATGGTGGGAGGGAAGACTCCCGATAACACCACAAATTTCAGGAGG
>JAEYRR010000132.1 GCA_023435505.1 Bacillota bacterium
TTCGTGATACGGCTTACCTTAACACCTTGTTCAGGCTGAAGTTCATATCTAGTTACTGCCGGTCCACAGCTAACGTTAGTAATAGTAACCCTTACTCCAAAGCTTTCCAAAGTAGACTGCAGCTTCAACGCTGTTTCCTTCAGTTCACGATCGGATACCCCTTTATTACCACCCTTTGGTCTTGTCAAAAGATTAATAGGTGGAAATACATATTCTTTTTTTGCATGCTCTTTTTCAATGTGAATATCCAGTGTTTCCATTTCCCCTACATGAGTAGATTGTTTTTCTTTATAATCCTTGCCCACGGAAGGGATAACAGCTTCATTGGTACCTGAATGAGAAGTTCTTACCGATTCCAATTCAGCGTCTTCGTGTGTTTGCTTACTCGTCATAGAATTGTCTATAGGAAATGAGTTCGCAAGTGGATCGTCAAACAGACTAGAAACACCTGACTGGCTCCTTAAATCATCAAACTCCACTACTTCGTCAAATCCAGACAGGGAATTCTCCTCTTCACTTAAAGAATGATTGGAGAATTTATTACGTAATTCGGATTCATACACTTCTTCCTCTTTCGAAAATGGTACTTCAGCACTAGCCTCTGATGGCTGAGCCCGTTGTATAAGAAAGTCAGGAATATTACTTTTATTATTTTCTTCTGCCGCTTTAGCCGCTCTCTTCTCCGCTCTGGTTACCTTAGCTTCCCGTTGAAAAGTATATGTTTTTGCCTTTCTTCTTGGATACATTCCATCATTTAAAACAGATGATTCTGAATCTTTGCCATAAGTATCATAGTCATTCTCTTCGTATTCAGCTTCTTCTCTTCGTCTCTCCATCATTTCCTGAATACGGTTGTGACTACTCCTTCCGATAGAAGTAAATAAGTAAAATTCTGTGATAAACATCGATAAAATAATTAAGGCCGCTATAATAACTACATAAGCCCCAATAATTCCAACAAAATGACACAGTGAAGTACTGATTGCACTTCCTAAGATTCCTCCACCACTCTTGGTCTTTGCGCAAACTTTATATGCTTCCAGTATTTTAGCTATCTTAGTTTGAGGTTCTGCAATTAATTGCAATAGTCCACATAGTACAACAAAAATACTTACACCACTTATTATTTTTCTCCTTGCTATTTTATTCCCACGGTTGGATATGCCAAAGGCGACACAGAAAAACAAGACTAATGGAAATAAATATGCTAAAAACCCCATTAATCCAAAGGTGACGCTATTAATGGTATCACTTAAGGAGCCACCTAAATTAAGATTGCTGAGAAACAGTAATATTGATATAACCGCAGTAACGATTAGCATTATTTCATCAACAAATGGATTAGGTTGCTTTCTCTTACCTGACTTTCCTGATGATTGTCGGACTTGTCTGGAAGAATTTGATGATTTAGCTGACGCAGTTGCTCTGGACGTTGCTGTGCTCTTAGATTTGGCACCAGATGAACTGCGACTTGGGCTCTTCTTTTTTTGACTGGCATTACTCTGAGCCATCCGATAACCCTCCTTAACGAAATACAAATAGATTCATATGGATTTAAATCCATTATGAATCTATTTTATTATACCTTTTATTTTTTTAGTATGCAACAGTTTAAAGGGAGGTTTTCGAACGTTCTTTCGATATTTATCTTCTTTTCTTGTCCTCTTCAATCATTTCATTTAGCTTAATTAACGCTTTATCGATTCCTCCTACTTCGTCAATAATACCATGTTGCACTGCATCATTTCCGATTAGAATAGAACCGACATCTTTTACAAGCTGCTTTGTGTTAAGCATCAGCTTTTTGACTTCCTCGTATTCGATTTTGGAATGGTTCACTATAAATGATAAAATTCTATCCTGAATTTTCTCAATATATTCATAAGTCTGCGTCACACCAATGACTGTACCATTCATTCTTACCGGATGGACGATCATAGTTGCCGTTGGTACAATAAAGCTGTATTGTGTGGAGACTGCTAGGGGAACACCTATGGAATGACTGCCTCCAAGCACAAGTGAAACCGTAGGTTTACTAAGGGATGCTATCATCTCTGCAATAGCTAGTCCTGCCTCTACATCGCCTCCTACTGTATTTAACAGCAATAATAAACCATCTATTTCATCACTATCTTCAATGGATGCTAATTGTGGAAGAACATGCTCGTATTTCGTCGTCTTATTCTGTTGTGGCAAGCATTCGTGACCTTCTATTTCTCCAATGATGGTAAGTAGATGAATCTTAAACTTATTGCTATTTTTATCTAAAGTGGTCTGTCCGATATCGTTAATTCTTTCATCTTTTACCTTCTGGCTCTCCTGTTTGTTTTTATCACCTTCTGGAGAAAGTTTTTGAAGAGGATCTTTATAAATACCGGAGTCTGGCATTTTCTTTGCTTCCTTATTTTTATCAGATCCCCCTTTCTTCGCATCTAATTCCTGTTCATCAAATAAATTCATAATTCTCCTTCTCTCTTTCATAGTCGTAATTTAGTATGCGAAGTTGTACTAAATTTATACTTTACCGAATGCCTAAATGTAAATCGTAATAAAAAACTGTATTAGATATTATCTAATACAGTTTTTTACTCTTATATTACTTTTAATGCCTGTTTTATATCCTCTAAAATATCGTCTATGTACTCAAGCCCAATGGACATCCTAATCATGTCAGCCCTTACTCCACATTCCTCTAGCTGTTCATCACTTAGCTGTCTGTGGGTGGTACTTGCAGGGTGAAGTACAGAAGTTCTGGCATCTGCCACATGAACAACAATCGATGCTAATTTTAAGGAGTCCATAAACTTAGTTGCTGCTGCTCTTCCACCTTTTAAGCCAAAGCTGATAACACCACTGGTTCCATGAGGCATATATTTCTTTGCCAATTCATAATAAGGGCTACTTTTTAAGCCAGGATAATTGACCCAAGCTACTTGCTCATTTGCTTCTAGAAACTCAGCTACTTTTAAGGCGTTCTCGCAATGCCGTTCCATTCTAAGATGTAAAGTCTCAAGCCCAAGATTTAGCAAAAATGCATTATTAGGAGCAGGAGTCATACCCAAATCACGCATTAGCTGCACTCTGGCCTTCTGAATAAACGCACTCCGACCCATGGCCTTTGTATAGATAATTCCATGATAAGATTCATCTGGTTCATTAAAAGATGGGAATTTATCGCTGGTCCAGTCAAAATTACCACTGTCAACAATAACGCCACCTAAAGCCACAGCATGGCCATCCATATACTTAGAAGTTGAATGTACTACAATGTCTGCACCAAAATCGAAAGGCCTGCAATTGATAGGAGTAGCAAAAGTGTTGTCGATAATCAGCGGAATCTGATTATTATGGGCAACTTGTGCAAGCATTGCAATATCTACCACAGCCAGTGCAGGATTAGCCAAAGTTTCGGCAAAAATACACTTTGTATTAGTTCTTATAAGACCTGAAAGTGCAGCTTCCGTGATATCAGGTGATACCAATTCCACCTCTATCCCAAGTCTCTTTAACGTTACAGTAAAGAGGTTAAGTGTTCCACCATAGATCGCACTAGAAGAGATCACATGGTCTCCTTCTCCACAGATATTAAGAATTGTTAGTGTTACAGCTGCCTGACCAGAGGAAGTGCACAGAGCTCCAACGCCACCTTCTAACTGTGCTATTTTTTGCTCTACACAGTCCACAGTAGGATTTGCTAATCTAGTATAAAAAAAACCATCCTCCTGTAGATCAAATAATTTCCCTACATGCTCGCTAGAATCATATTTATATGTAGTGCTCTGGAAAATGGGAAGAACTCTAGGTTCCCCATTTTTAGGCTGGTATCCACCTTGGATACATGTTGTATTAATATGATAATGATTCATCGATTCCACCCTATCATAAATATAGTCAATTATTTATTCTATTGTATTTTATTAAGCTTCTTCCAATTTGTTTCCATATATGCCTTTTCAGATCCACCTATGTTGCCGATAAGACACATGCTAAAATGCTCTGTGGTAAAATACTTACGAATGAAGGCATTAGCCTCTTTTACTGTAATCTTATTGACCTGTTCCATAATCTGAGAGATAGACTCGATTGGTTCATGTTGCAACAATGCTTTTCCATTGCTGTTCATTCTGTTTCGACTACTTTCATTACCGATGATAAACTCCGTATTCATCTGTTCTTTCGCCCTGCAAAGCTCTTCTTTTTGAATCCCTTCTCGCTTAAATTCCTCCATAATCTCTATAATGGTATCAAATACCCTATTGGCATTAGAGGGATTTAAAGTAACATCAATCTGGAATAATCCCGCTTTATTATAGGGACTTGCGTAGGAAAATACAGAATATGCAAGGCCTAATTCCTCTCTTACTTTTTGAAAGAGAATAGAACTGTCACTTCCTCCAAAAATAGAATTTATAATCGACATGATATATTTATCATCCGAATTAGAGCTTACAGCATCAAAAGCCAGATTCATATGCACCTGTTCAATATCTTTGTTTCTGGTAATAAAGGTCTGATAGAACTTTGGTTCTGTAAAATCAGAAGGATTCTGAGTGTTTTCAATTCCCCCAAAATATTTCTCTAATGTGTCCATTACACTCTCTTCTTTATAGTGGCCAGCAATAGATATAACCATATTTTCAGCAACATAATACTGTTTCATAAAATCTATAATATCATTTCTCGTAAAGCTTTCTACATTTTTTTTGGTACCTGAAATGATAAAGCCAAGTGGATGCTCTTTCCAGACCTCTTTCTGCAAAAGTTCATGAACCAAGTCATCGGGGGAATCATCATACATATCTATTTCTTCTACAATAACACCCTTTTCCTTCTCCAAGTCTTCCTCTGAAATTAGGGAGTTACAGATCATATCACTAAGCAGTTCAACTGCACTGTGTATATGATGATCCAGTGTAGTGATGTAGTAGGAGGTACACTCTTTACTTGTATAAGCATTTAAATTCCCTCCTAGCATAGCACAATCATCTGCCAGCTTTTTCGCACTACGATTTTTAGTACCTTTAAATAACATATGTTCAATGACGTGAGCGATACCATTGTTTTCTTCTGTTTCATTTGCAGAACCAACTCTTACCCAAACCCCCAAAGAGACACTTCTTAAGTAATCCAT
>JAEYRR010000180.1 GCA_023435505.1 Bacillota bacterium
TAAAACCGTAATGCCTTCCACAGGTGGTAGCGGTACGTTAATCTTTACCATATCCGGTCTCATTTTAATGGCTGGTGCTATCTTGTATTATATGATACGTAAAAAAAGGGCTTCAGTAGCCAAATAAATAATACTGATAGACAATAGAATCAGGGACGAATAGAAATACACTTCGTCCTTGATTTGTTAACAGCATGGGGTGAAGCATGAAGAGACGAACGATAGTATTTATCTCAATCATATTCTTCATAGGTCTAGGCGTTCTACTATATCCAACAATTAGTAATTATGTGAATCAGCTGCATCAGGGAAACGTCATTATAAATTATGATAAAAAAGTCTCTATGCTTTCTAAGAAAGATTATAGCGATGCCTTTAGAAAAGCAGAAGAATATAACAAAGATCTTCTGACAAAGAAGAATCGTTTTAGGCTCTCAGAGGAAGAGCAAAACATATATAATTCTATTCTTAATGTTACCGGGAATGGAATTATTGGGTATATCGAAATTAAGAAGTTAGGGGTAAAGCTTTCCATTACTCATGGAGTGGGTGAGAAATCTCTGGAAGAGGGCATTGGTCATATGGAGGGAACTTCCATGCCATGTGGTGGGGAAAGCACCCACGCAGTATTGGTTGGACACAGGGGACTCCCCTCCGCAAAGCTGTTTACTGATTTAGACCAGATGGAAGAAGGAGATATCTTTACCATTCATCTTCTCAATAGAACACTAACCTATCAGGTTTGCAAGATTACAGTTGTAGAGCCTTCAGATATGAAGGATCTTGACATAGAAAAGGGTAAGGATTATGTTACTCTGGTTACCTGTACACCGTATGCTGTAAATACTCATCGCTTACTTGTGCGTGGTGTCCGAATTGATACTAAAAATGAGATGGATGGCATAAATAATACGATGACGGAGACTCAAGTGAAACAGGTCTATCTGGCTGATTATGTACCTGTAATTGTTGCGGTTATTCTTCTGACTATATTCAATTTTCTTATTATTAGATTTTTTAAAATGCGGAAGCGGCAAAGGAGTTGATAGAATGAAAAAAGTAAGGACAAAAATAGTTATGTTATTAGTCGTAATTGGATTAATGAACACTCTATGTGCTTCTGTTTTTGCTACAGAGTCGGGTTCAATTACTGTACAAACCCTAGAAAATAAAGATATTGAAAAGCCAATATTGGGAGTACAGGTTACGTTGTATCACATAGCGGAGGTATCCGATAACAGTTCAGACTATTATATCAAAACCACAGAATTCAGTGGCTTCCCTGGGAATCTTACTTGGAACAATGCTGATGACTGTGCAAAGTTAGCAGGTCAGTTGTACGACTATACCAAAGCAAAAGATATTAAAGGAGTAACAATGGTCACTGCCCAGGATGGTAAGGCAATATTTGAGAATCTTGACAGAGGCCTATATCTGGTTGTTCAGTCAGGGAAGAAATTAGAAAAATATAAGACTTTTATACCTGGGCTAGTGGAAGTACCTTTATATAAGGATAGTAAGTATGAATATCAGGTAAAGATGTTTCCTAAGATTGAAGGTGAATCTACACCAGTTCCTACAAAGTCTCCAACACCAACTCCATCTACCCCCCCTACCCACAAACCGGATCCATATGGGATGAATCAATGGCCTGTTCCGGTGCTTGCGGTCTCCGGTTGCTTTTGCTTAATCGTAGGAGCCACAGTTTTACTTCTTTCCGGTAAAAAGGAGAAAAAATGAAACTAAAAGGCTACCTTTTGATAAGCTTAGGTACCATCTTTATAATAATAGCTGCCAGTCTGCTTTATTATAATCTTAACCTGGAGAAAGAGGCGAAGACAGTAGCAGATAGAATTGTTCCAGAGATTATCAAAGAGATTAAGACAAACCAGGGCAAGAGTGATGCTGTCATACAACCAGCATCTCAAACTGAGTCCGTACAACATAAGACGAATGAGAAATATCTGGAACTTAATTCTAAAAAGTATATGGGAATTCTCACATTCCCATCATTAGGGTTAGAGCTTCCAATATTGGCATCCTATGTCTATAAAGACCTGATGACAGCACCATGCTGTTATTCGGGTAACCCAGCTGGATATATGGTGATCGCAGCCCATAACTTCAAAGCGCATTTTGGAAACATTTATAAGCTTTCTAAAGGAGATACCATCCTTTTTACTGATATAGAGGGTAATGTTACTCAGTATAAAGTGATGCTACAAAAGGAAGTAAATGTGGAGGATATAGATAAGTTCTTTGATATGCATTATGATTTAACTCTTATTACCTGTAATTATTTGGGGAATAAAAGAGTGATGGTCGGGTGTGAGAAGGTTGAAGATTAGGGCTTAAAGCGAATACAATGGTTTCCAAAAGCGATATTTGATGTATAATGATAGTAGTGTATGTCAAATATAAGGCTTGAGGAGAAAGATTTATCTCCGAATACATGAATCTGAATAGGATAGGGGATAAGAAAACCCATGAAAAAAGAGTATAGTTTTAGTGAATTTGTAACTATTATTAAGAAATTAAGAGCTCCCGACGGGTGTCCCTGGGATAGGGAGCAGACTCATGGTTCTTTGCGTTCCTGTTTAATAGAGGAAGCTTATGAAGTGGCGGATGGGATAGATACCTTTGAAGCAACCGGAGATTATGAGAATCTTTGTGAAGAGCTTGGAGATCTTCTCCTACAAGTGATTATGCACTCTGTCATTGCAGAGGAGGAGAAGAACTTCACTATAGAGGACGTTATAACCGGTATTAGTGAGAAGATGATCCGCCGCCATCCCCATGTATTTGGAGATGTAAAAGCAGATACTTCCAAAAGGTATTTAAGCACTTGGAGGTGGATAAGGAAGGAGAGGAGTACTGGG
>JAEYRR010000219.1 GCA_023435505.1 Bacillota bacterium
GTTACATAGAGTAGACGTGGATTATTCAATCTTACATCCAACGTTTTCAATACAGGATTTTATGGTGTTTTCATCGGTTGCTTCATTATAACCGACTTCAATGGTGCCTCTTCCCATATCAACGTTAACCATAGAAATTCCTTCTATATGATCCAACGCATTTTTTAACTGTGTTTTTATGTCGGAATTCTGTAAGCCCGATATAGTATAGTGAACTCTATTCATAGTGAACTCCTTTTGTAATTTGTTGATGGTCACAAAAATAGTATTTCTTTTCACCTACTATAATATTTATTTTTTTGTAACTACATGGATCTTTTTTTCATTAAGATCACAAATTGTAACTACATTTCCTTTATGATTCACATAGAAGGTCAAAACCCCATTTATATCAGGAACTTTATTTTCCTTTAAGGTTCCCCAATTGTCGATTGTGCTGTAACTTTTCAGTTCTCGTGTGCTTCTCTGAGTACAGAAAACGGTAAATGCATTGTCAGCATCTACAAACAAGGAAAAACTATTAGATAATTCAAAATAATCTGTTCCTAGCGGAAGATTCATTGGGGTAGATTCCCAAGTGAAACCACCATCCACTGTTTTATAAAGGTTAAAGGTAGAATCAATATAATAAAATGTATCCGGTGAAACCATATACAGTGCTATGAGTTCGGAAGGTATTGTTAACTCTGTCCAGGACTTTGCTCCATCCTTGGTGATTGCCATACGCTTTCTAGAAGCAATAATACCATTGTTCTCATCACAAAAGCTCAAAGACCTACATTGATTGGGTTCAGAATCTCCAAAAGAAGTCGCACTAGCAAAATCAACTCCTGAATTGGTACTTTTAGTGATATGCCCTTGATTACCACAGGTGTATAATACCTTATCAGAAGCATAATCAAGGCCGAAACGGCAGGCTGAAGAGTTAACTGCACTCTCCCAATTCTTACCGCCATCCACCGTATAATAAATCACGCCACCATAACCAACGGTAAGTCCATTCTTTTTGTCATTAAATCCTGCTGAATAGAATGCATTTGGATAGTCTTTAGAATAGATCATCTTCCAGCTGGAGCCTAGTTTTATATTTGCTGGTTTTACGGATGGTTTCGGAGTAGCCGGTGTGGTTGTAGTCAGAGGTGTAGTTGTTGGTGCAGAAGTTGCCGGTGCAGGGGTTGCCGTTATTGCAGGTGTCATTGTAGCTGCCTCCTTTGTTGGTTCTATAATATTTGCAGGTTCATTACTGGTGACCTTCTTTACTGTATCTGAATCTTTTGAATTACTGTTCCCGCAACCTATGACAGATGAAAGAATAAACATACAGACAAAGGCCAGAATAAATTTCTTTTTCAAAATGTCTCCTCACTTTCCTAATTATCAAATTTGATGATTACATATTACGCTGTTCAGTGAGGCTTTCAAATTGTTAAAACTATAAAAAGGTATGTCAATTGTAAACTATAGAATCATTTACAATTGACATACCTTTATACCCAGCAATAGTTTTCTCTATACGTAGAAGGTGACATTCCTAGATACTTTTTGAAAGTTCTTAGAAAATGCACAGCATCTGTAAAACCGACTCGATACATAATCTCATTAATAGGGAGTAGTGTGTCGCGAAGCATGGTAGCTGCCATTGAAATCCTCAATTTGTTCAGGTAGGATAAAAATGTATCTCCAAGATTTTTCTGAAACATCTTAGCGAGGGATACTTTACTAATAAAAAATCGATCTGTGATATCGCTAACCGTAATTTTCTTATCATAGTTATGATAGATGTAAAGGAGAATAGCATAGAAATTATCATCAAGGGTTTCAAAGTAAGTTTTCTCAGGGGAAGCATTAAGTGTATATAGGTTATCAAGCAGGAACAGAAGCTGCATTATGTAGGAACGACTACGACATGGCCAGTTAGTAGGTTGCTTTATAATCATTTCATGCATACCATCCAACAACTGCTCAATTTTCTTCTCTGTAATAGGTCCGATATCAAACTTTCCAATATATCCATGCTCTCTGATCATAAGAACATTAAATAAGGATTTATCTTGGAGAATGGTGACAGCAGTGTCAGGTGATTGCTCTAATAGATTATTAAAATTCAGTACACTGTTTACCACATTAGGGTGGAATAGGACTGCCCTTAGACTTACTCCATCTGATTCTGGAATGATAAGGTGTTCTTTTTCATTTACGCAGAATACGCATGGAGCAATATAGGGGATGTATTTTCCATCCAGAGATGCTATCCCGGATCCTTTCTCAATTAAAACCACAGAAAATCGAAGATCAATCACATTCTCATTGTCAAAAGATGAGCCACTATACTCAAACATAGAGATAAAAAAATCAAAATGCAATGCATATGTAGCGAATGCTTCCATGATACTCCCTCCATTCAAAGATTGATTAAAAGATATAGGTATAGTCATATTGTTATTATAATACATTTTTTGTAAAAAGTAATGTTTTTTGTGAAGCTATAGTATGCTGTAATAGGTATTTAGAGTTGAAAAAGCCCTTCCTGGGGATGCAGGAAGGGCTTTAAAAAAGGGGAGGATAAGTATTTAATTTTTCTTTAGTATATTGCTGCTATAATTGGAGGGGGGATCCAATTATATATTGAGCATACGCGATTCGTAATCTCTAACAAACTTTTTACTTCGTTGCAAATCATTTATTAGATTAGTAGTAGTATGGGCCATAAAAAACTGTTTTATTCAGTAAAAGTATAAAATTTTATAAAAACTTATATATTTTCATATTGCGCTGACAATAAGTGTATGCTATACTTTGAAAAGTTTATAGGATTTTGCCGAAAGGCTTGGTATCAGAAAGGACGTGCACTATGAGTTTATTAACCCAGTGGAGAGAAAACGCTTATAATCAGGATATGAACAGTCAAGCAGGACAGTTGTTCTGGGCGAACTACTTTAACCTGGAAAAGGGTGTATATGAACAGTTATTAGCGGAACCGGAGACAGTAGTAACCGGAACAGTAAAAGAGCTTGCAGATAGATACAATTTGGATTTACCTATCATGGTAGGGTTTTTAGATGGAATTAATGATAGTTTAAAGAATCCTAATCCAGTCGAGGAAATGGAAGAAGATACTGTAGTTACATTAGATTTGGATTTAGAAAAACTATATTACAATATGTGTGAAGCAAAAGCTGATTGGCTATATGAACTTCCAGCTTGGGACAATCTGTTAACAAAGGAACGTAGAAAAGAGCTTTTCTTAACACAGAGAAAGTCTGGTACTATTGTAAAAGAAAAGAAAATTGGAAGAAATGATCCTTGTCCATGTGGCAGTGGTAAAAAATATAAGCAGTGCTGCGGACGTTAGTATAAAAAAGAATTAAAAGAATTGTAGTAGACATAACATGATATAGCCCGATGATAGATACTAAGAATAGAAGTAGTTCATTGTAGCTAAATTATGTTATGTCTTTTTATTATTAAAAAAGCTAGTTATTCGTAGATGATTGTTTATATAATAGATATCTTGCAAAGTGTCTAAGTTCTACGATGCTATCGCCGGAAAGTTGTTGATAAAGCTGAAAAAAATCTACGATATCTCGGTCTAACACCTCTCCACCAATGGGAAGGTAAGAGTCTGTAACTCCCAATAAGTAATCACAGTAAACATCAAAATATTGTGCCAAGGCAATCAACTTATCAAAAGAGGGTTCATTCCGCTCGGACTCATAATTAGAGATAGCGGTTGGCTTTAACTCCAATATATTTGCTAAGTCACTCTGTGTTAGTCTGTATTTTTGACGAAGCAACTTTAGTC
>JAEYRR010000241.1 GCA_023435505.1 Bacillota bacterium
TTTGATGAAGGGTGCCTTCCTTAAGCTCCTTTTCAACATAGGATTTATAGATAAAGCCTATACCGTTATTTGACTTAATTAAATGTTTCATAATTCTCATCTGGTTTACTTGTATATGGTTGAAGAAGGTATCGGCAGAAAGACCCTTTTGGTATAACAGGGCGTCGGTAGCCTTTCTGAGCCCGGAATCTGATTCTGTGCAGATAAGTGTATGGTTAAGCAGTTGGTAGGGCTCCATTTTCTTAAGAGGAACGCTACTGACCGGTATAATCACATCTGTTGCCAGTAATCTGTAATCAAAATCATCTTTCTTAAAGGGTCCTTCAATATAGATACAGGAAAAAGCGCCGTTTTTAAGACCTTCTAAAAGTTCCTTGCAATTCTTGATATTATATCTGAGGCGAAGCTCAGGTGCTTCTTTAATGATCTTTTCCAGGATAGTAGGCATATATAGTTCACCAATAGTGGTTGAGGCACCAATATGTAGTCTAATAGGCCCTCCCTGACTTTGCGCAATGAGTTCATATATCTGTCTAGTCCTACAATTCATGGCTAATGCATACTGCTCCAGTAGCCTTCCCTGCTCAGTCAAAATCACCTGTTTGTTCGTATATTCAAATAGCTTGGCATTATAGTATCGTTCCAGATATTGAATATGCTGTGTAATGGCTGGCTGCGTTATACAGAGTTTTTTGGCTGCCTTACTGTAGCTACGTTCCTGGCATAGTGTTATAAATGATTCAATTCTATAGTCTAGCATTGTCTTCACCTGTTTCTTGAGTCAAAAGCTTTTTTATTGGGGATACTATAAAAAATATAAAAGTAATTATAAAAAAAACAAATAGTAAACTCAATAGTAGATTGTTTCCATGGTTTAGAAGAGATTGCATGAGGCCAAACATTAATTGACATTAATGTGAAATCTAGGTAATATAGGAATGGTGACGTTGAAGAAATGACAATTTAGGAGGCAGTCTTTTGAGATATCATAAGATAGAAGAGGCGGTTTTTATAAGCCGTCCAAACCGATTTATCGCGAACATACTGATTCATGGAAGTACAGAACTTTGCCATGTGAAGAACACAGGTCGATGTGGGGAATTGTTGATTCCTGGTACCACCATCTATGTGGAGGTTCATTCAGATTCTAAGCGTAAGACCAGATTCAGCTTGATTGCTGTTAAAAAGGGAGAACGTCTAATCAACATGGATTCCCAAGCACCAAACAAAGTAGTGAAAGAATGGCTTTTAGAACAGGAACCGTTTGGTAAGTTGACTTTGCTAAAGCCAGAGTCTGTATTTGGAGAATCAAGATTTGATTTTTATATGGAGAAAGAAGAGCGAAGGATTTTTATGGAGGTGAAAGGCGCCACCTTAGAAGAGAATGGTATCGTTCGATTTCCAGATGCACCTACAGAGCGTGGCATAAAACATATTATGGAGCTTGTGGAAGCCAAAAAACAAGGCTATGAGGCATATCTGATGTTTGTAATTCAGATGAAACATGTCAGATATCTTAAACCAAATGATGTAACCCATAAAGCTTTTGGAGAAGCACTTCGACTGGCTAAAGATGTTGGAGTAGAACTTTTAGCCTATGACTGCCGGGTGGAGCCGGATGGATTATGGATAGATAAAGAGATAGAAATAAGACTTTAATAATCAGTAAGGGGCAATGCTCCTGAGAGAATAAAGAATGTGGGAGGTGTTCTAATGATACCTTATAGTAACAGTAAGGAACAGGTATTGCAGGAACTAAAGGTGGATGAAAGAAGAGGTTTGTCTACAGAGGAGATTACTAAAAGGCAAAAGACTTATGGGGCGAATAGACTGATAGCCAGAAAGCCAAAATCCATGCTAATTCGGTTTTTAGAGCAGTTTAAGGATGTCATGATTCTTATCCTTTTGGCAGCAGCAGTCATTTCTTTTGTGGTAGCCCTGAATGGCGACGATATGGTTGAATTTTTCGAGCCACTTCTAATCGTACTGATTGTAGTGCTCAATGCAGTTATGGGTGTTGTTCAGGAAAGCAAGGCTAGAAAGGCCTTAGATGCATTGAAGAAATTATCGGCTCCTCATGCTAGGGTACTACGTAACGGCGTAGAGGAAGTCATTGATGCAAGTTTATTAGTACCAGGTGATATTATTTTGCTTGAAGCAGGAGACTATGTGCCTGCGGATTCCAGGTTATTGGAGAGTGCAAGTCTTAAATCAGAAGAATCTGCGCTAACCGGAGAATCACTTCCCTCTGAAAAAGAGGCAGATGTGGAGATTCAGGAAAAGGCACCGATTGGAGATCGCTCTAACATGGTGTATTCCGGCTGCAGTATTACTTATGGCCGTGGGAAGGCTATAGTAACTGGAACTGGTATGAATACGGAGATGGGCAAGATTGCGAATCTGTTAGACCAGGCTGAGGATACGGCAACTCCACTTCAAAAGAAGCTTGCCACCTTGGGCAAATACCTAGGAGTTCTGGCAGTAGGTATCTGTATCATTATTTTTATTATTGGTTTATTAGCAGATCTGAAACTTGTTGAGATCTTTATGACCAGTGTATCCCTGGCGGTATCTGCAATTCCGGAAGGTCTTCCGGCTATAGTAACCATCGTTCTGTCCATTGGTGTTCAGAGGATGGTTAAGAAAAACGCAATTATTAAAAGCCTTCCAGCGGTAGAGACCTTAGGAAGTGCTTCTATTATCTGTTCTGATAAAACAGGAACATTGACTCAGAATAAGATGACCTTACTAAAAGCATATCCAATGGATGGTGGACAGCTGGTTGATATAACGGAGAGCAATGACGAGATAACTCGCAGAATGTTAGAATATGCAACTATGTGCTGTGATGGTTCTGTTACCTTTGAAAATGGTCAAGAGCAGCAGATTGGAGACCCAACAGAGACCAGTATTGTTTACGCAGCATACCGTAATGGTATCCTTAAGGACGAACTAAATACTAGATATCCACGTGTGGCAGAGGTGCCATTTGATTCAGACCGTAAACTAATGAGCGTGGTAAATAATATAGATGGCAAACTCATCGTGATTGCAAAGGGTGGTATTGATACCTTGGCAAGCAGATGTACGAAAGGTGATATTGCCACAGCCAAGGCGGTAGCCGAGGAAATGGGCAAGGAAGCTCTTCGTGTATTGGCAATAGCATATAAGG
>JAEYRR010000198.1 GCA_023435505.1 Bacillota bacterium
AGCTTAAAGGAAGCTATGGAATTTAATCACCTGGTGAAGGAGGATGGGGATTTTATGATTACCTCTTGTTGTTGCCCTATTTGGGTGGCAGCCCTTAAAAGGATTTATTACGATTTGATCCCTGAGGTATCTCCATCGGTCTCTCCAATGGTAGCCATGGCTCGAATTCTAAAGAAACTGGATCCGGATACAAAGACAGTCTTTATCGGTCCTTGTATTGCCAAAAAGTCAGAGGCGAAGGAAAGAGATCTAGTAGGAGACGTGGATTATGTGCTAACCTTTGCAGAAGTAGAGACTATTTTCGATGCCTTAAAAATAAAACCGAAAAAGTTACAGGGTGTGCCGACTGTAGATTATGCGACAACGGGCGGAAGATTATATGCCAGAGCCGGTGGGGTATCCGAGGCAGTCTGGGACATTGTGGATCAGTTGTTCCCAGAAAAACGTAAGCTGTTTACCTCTGTCAATGTGGATGTAATGGTAGACTGTAAGAAGATACTTGAAGATCTGCAGGAGGGAAAGAAGAGGGCATCCTTTATCGAAGGCATGGCTTGTAAGGGCGGTTGTGTAGGTGGACCAAAGAGAATCATACCAGTGGAAGAAGGTACTAAGGCTGCCAATCATGTAGCCTATTCCTCTCCGATTAAGATTCCATTTCATGGTGAGATTATAGGGGAATTATTAAAAAAATGTGGAATTAACGATTTGGAAGCACTTCGAGATGACCATAGTATGTTTGAGCGGAGTTTTAAAGAATAGAGAAATACTTGTTTGACATATACTAAGAAAAATGTTGAAGGAGTGATAACTATGGCAAAAGCAGGAATGAGGCGGCCTGACCCATCCCAGCCTCACGGAACCTATGAACATCCGGGAACTCACAAAGTGAAGAATGAACAGGGACCGGTTCCTGAGATTCAGGGAAAGGCTAAGGCTGGCCACAATAAAGCTGGTATCATTAATGCCCCAAACTGGGCTAGAGATGATTATAAAAGTGGACAATAATTTTTGAAAATTTGAAAATCACACAGTGTCAAAACCAACAAAATATTTGGTTTTGACACTTTTTTCTATTATAATAATCTTTATTGATTCGATATACATAGTAGATGGTTAATGATACGTAACGAAAGAGGGCTTTTGAGATGGGAAAAAGTATTAGAGTTGCATTACTACTAGTAATAATGGGCTTTATCCTATTTGGAAAAACTGGGAGGGACATAGTGGTTTTGGCTTCTATGAAAGGGAATACCTCAGAACTTTCTACTGACCAGATTTGCAGCCAGATTTATTTGGAAGCCACCGTGAATCAGGCAATAGGAACGCAAAACCAATTAGTCTTGTATAACAATACATTAATGGAAGGGACTTATTCTTTAAGATGGAGTTCTACTAATCCGACTGTTGCCATGGTGGATATAGAGAGCGGCATCATAGACGCTCTTTCACTAGGAAGTACCACTTTGACCTGTGTGTTGAGGGTAGGAGAGAGTCAATACAAATACAGTTGTATCGTAACAGTGACGGATCCACAGTTCAGTCAGATCACCTATTATGTAAAAAAGAATTCTCAGATAGTACTTCCGATTAAGGGGAGTTCCACAACAGAGTTCATCTGTATGTCCAGCAATGATACTATCGTTTCTCCTTTAGGAAAAGGCAGTATGGTTGTCGGAAAATCAGCCGGAACAGCCTGGGTGACTGTTGAAGTGGATAGAAGATATATTAGTTGTTACGTGATTGTATCAGAACCTAAAGTCAACGTTCAGAATCTATACCTAGCAGTAAAGAAGACTGCTACTTTAAAGATTACAGGCCACTCTAAGACGACGCCAATTGTTTTCAGTTCAAGCAATAAAGCGGTTGCTACAGTAAACTCAAAAGGATACATAAAAGCGATTAAAAATGGTAGTGCCACGATTAAGATAAAAGTGGATGACAGCACCTATTATTGCTATGTTGCCGTTGGTAAAACAAGCATTGTGAATGCATTGAAACGGGCAAATGCTGCCCTTGGTAGTAAATACAGTCAGAAACTGCGAATGAAGAAAGGGTATTATGATTGTAGCTCCTTGGTTTGGAGAACCTATTCTCCATCCGGCTATCGATTCGGACAGAAAACTTATGCTCCTACTGCAGCCGCCCAGGCAAAACAGTTGGTAAAGGAAAAAAAGGTAATATCCTATAAAGGCATTGACCAATCCAAACTCTTACCAGGAGATCTTATTTTCTTAAAAGCTACTTATAATAGCAAACGATATAAAAACATCACCCATGTAGCAATATATATAGGAAATGGAAGAATCCTGCATGCCAGAGATGAAAAAGCTGGTGTCTGCATAGATAATTATGATACATACAAAAAGAGAATTGTTGTGATTGGTCGTTTATAGTTTTATTAGAAAATGAGAAAGGATGACTTATTTTGCATAAGAGAACGGAAAGGACTACTTCTTCAAAAGGGGTTTTATATACAGTAATCGGAGGAACCTGCTGGGGTTTTTCTGGCACCTGTGGCCAGTACCTGCTGACAAATTGTCAGTTGGATGCTAGTTGGCTGACGGCTGTAAGAATGTTGTCAGCAGGGATAATATTAACCAGTTATTGCTTACTTACGAAACGATCCGCCACCATAGGGCTTCTAAAAGAAAGATCCAGTGTCATCAGGCTACTGTTATTTGCCATTGTAGGTCTTACAGTCTGCCAGTTTACCTATTTGAACGCTATCAAATATACCAATGCTGGCACAGCCACTGTCCTTCAGTATCTGGGACCTATATTGATTCTGATCTTTGTCTGTATCACCTCCTTGCGTCTACCTAAGATCAAGGAGGCTATTTCTATTATTTTAGCCCTAGCCGGTACGTTTTTTATCGCTACCGGAGGGAATATACATACTATGGTGATTACAAAAGAGGGTTTATTTTGGGGACTGATGTCGGCAGTGGGAGCATTTTTATATACGCTGCTTCCAGGGTCAATCATTGAAAAATGGGGTAGTACGGTTGTTACCGGATTAGGCTTGTTAATAGGTGGAATCGTACTGTTTGTCGGGGTTAGAGCCTGGAGTATACCAGTTACCATTTCTCTTCCCATGTTTCTTGCACTTTTTTCCATTGTACTCATTGGAACAGTCATTGCATTTACCCTTTATCTGAAGGGAGTCAGTATGTTAGGGGCAGTAAAAGCTAGTATGATCGCCTCAGTGGAGCCGGTCTCTGCTACCTGCTTTTCTGCCTTTCTTTTGGGAACCACTTTTAAGCCAATGGACTTAGTGGGTTTTGCCTGTATTCTCACCACCGTATTCCTGCTTTCAAGTAACCAATAACTAGTAATTTAATAAAATATTTCCAACGTTAGGTTTGACGTGTAAAAATTCATTGTTTATAATGAAAGAGGAGGTGAACCTATGAAGACAATAATAACGATTAGCAGAGAGTTTGGCGCTGCTGGAGGGGAAATTGGTAGGAGGCTTGCCAAAGACTTGAATTTGCAGTATTACGACAAAGAGATTATTCTTATGGCTGCAAGAAATTCTAATCTGGATGTCAAAAGTCTGATTGAATGGGATGAAAAGGTACCTAAGAATTTTGGGTTCGCTCAAAGCTTATTTGATTTTTACAACCGTCCTTTAAGTGAGAAGATTTTTGAAGCGCAGACAAAGGTAATCCGGCAAATCGGTGAAAAGGGAAACTGTGTCATCGTAGGACGGAATGCAGATGGGATTTTAAGAGAATATGATGGTTGTCTGACAGTATTTATCCATGCTGAGCTAGATTGGCG
>JAEYRR010000285.1 GCA_023435505.1 Bacillota bacterium
ACTAAGAATCTGGTGCCTAACTGAGCTCCGGAAGCACCTAACATCATGACAGCTGCCAGCCCTCTTCCATCTCCAATACCTCCTGCAGCAATTACAGGAATATCTACCTGATCTGCCACCTGTGGTATCAGTGCCATAGTTGTCAGTTCTCCAATATGTCCTCCAGATTCACACCCTTCTGCAACAACTGCATCTGCACCGTATCGCTGCATCCTCTTTGCAAGTGCTACACTGGCCACTACCGGAATCACCTTAATTCCGGCTGCCTTCCAGGCAGGAATGTACTTTTCAGGGTTACCAGCTCCTGTAGTAACAACAGCTATCTTCTCCTCCACTGCTACCTCAGCTAATTCTTCAGCATAGGGGCTTAGGAGCATGATGTTAAGACCAAAGGGACGATCTGTTAATTCCTTTGCCTGACGAATCTCTTGACGAATCACCTTACCTGGTGCATTCCCCCCTGCTATAATCCCTAAACCTCCTGCATTAGAGACAGCGGCGGCTAGATTATGTTCTGCCACCCAGGCCATACCCCCTTGAAGAATCGGGTACTTAATCCCTAATAAATCACATAAATCTGTTTTCATGTTCTATTCCTCAACGCCTTTTGATTTTAGGTACTCCATAATGTCATTAACAGTCTTTATATCTACCAGATCATCGGAAGGGATCTCAATATTATATTCTTCCTCCAAAGCCATAATAAACTCAAATACATCTAGACTGTCGGCTCCCAAATCCTCCTTTAATCTAGTGGTTTTTGTGATTTCTCCTGATACATTAAGACTTTCTCTTATCATTTCTATCAATCTTTCTAACATCTTACATTCTCCTCTTCTTACATGACTATTTTTACTTGTTTTCTCTTTTTGGTAATAAGAGCGATTACACTAAATGCTAAAGCAATTAAAGCGAAGATCCCCATTGTGATGGTAATTATCTTTTTTATGTTGTTACGTATTGCATAAACCATGCCCATCAAACGGTTTTTTATTCGCAATCCTAAACCTTCTATATCCTGTTCAACCCGGTCATCTTCAAAGCTTCCCAGTTCCAGTTCACCGAATATATCGATGAGGTAACGATCATTCATTCCTACCACTCCTTTCCCATCTCTTTTCGAATAGTGACACGCAGCCTTGAAAGCTTACTATCCACTGCGTTTACTGTAGAAGACATTCTTTTTGCAATCTGTTTGGACGACTGCATGTAAAAATACTTCCGAATTAAAAGCTCTCTATCCTTTGCATTAAGTTTCTGCAAGAATAGTTGCAGTCTCTTAACGTCTTCCTTTAGGACAATGGTATCCTCTAAGGATTTATCTCCCATGATATAGTCTACTGCAGCCTCAGGATAATCCAGGGCAATTAAATCCCGTTCCTTTCTGGACACATCCCTTAACCGATTCACAGCCGTATTTCTGGCAATGACCTTTATATAGGTCTTTAACGATGCCTTTGATAAATCATAATGCTCTATATTCTTCCATATCTTCATGTAGGTATCATTGAGGCACTCTTCTGCATCTCGAAGATTGTGACCTAATATTGTATGAATAATATAGAGAATCAGCTTTTCGTATTTTCTAGCTAATGTAATAAGACCAGTTTCTTCTCTATCCAAAAGCAGTTCCACAATTTCCTGATCAGTCAAAATTATACCTCCTTTACTTACACATATACTAATACCCCAAGTTTTTTACAATCTTGCAGTTTACTTGAAAATATTTCTATTAAAGATTATTATAACCTAATCTTTTCCCATATCCTACCTCTTTATCTGATGGGATAGAATAGAAAAAGCAGGGTACCACTACCCTGCTTTAGCCCTACCTATGTATCACCTATCGGTCTACCCTATCATCCTCTAAATTCTTCGCTATCTCATCAAACCAATCCCCGTCTAATAACTCAATCATTCCTTTATCACAGGCTGCTGTAATCTTCGGATCAATTGGTAGTTTAGCAAGAACAGAGAGATTATGTGCCTTTGCAATCTCTTCAATATGACTGTCTCCAAAAATCTGATAGTCTTTACCATTATCCGGACATCTAAAATAAGACATATTTTCAACGAGTCCAAGAATCGGAATATTCATCATCTCTGCCATTTTAACTGCCTTCGCTACAATCATAGAAACCAGTTCCTGTGGTGAGGTGACCACAATAATGCCATCTACGGGAATCGACTGAAATACTGTAAGAGGTACATCGCCTGTTCCTGGTGGCATATCTATAAACATATAGTCTACGTCTTTCCAAATCACTTCTGACCAAAATTGTTTCACTGTCCCAGCAATAATAGGACCTCTCCAAACAACCGGATCTGTATCGTTATCCAATAAAAGATTGATCGACATGATGTCGATGCCAGTCTTACTAGAAACCGGGAAGATTCCCATCTCATTACCTGAAGCTTTCTCTGTAACACCAAATGCTTTTGGTATGGAAGGTCCAGTAATATCCGCATCTAAGATAGCAGTATGATAACCTAGACGATTCATAGCCACTGCAAGCATGGAGGTAACAAGAGATTTTCCAACTCCACCTTTTCCACTGACAACTCCAATCACCTTCTTTACACTGCTCATCTCATGTAGTTTTTCTGTAAAATCATTCATTTCCTCTTGTCTGCTAGAGCAGTTTTCTGAACAGCTACCACAGTTTTGATTGCATGCTTCACTCATATATTATCTCCTTTACCATTTCTAAGATATCTTCGGCAGCCCCTTCCACAGCCATTACCTTTACCATCGCAAAGTTTAAATTCTCCACCTTGAATCTGCAATACCTTGCCCTGCACCAGCGACTGGGCTAATTTTTTTCTAGCCTCATTATAGATCCCCTGCACAGTTGTACGTGCAATGTTCATCTGTCTGGCACATTCCTCTTGTGTAAAATTCTCCAAATCGATTAATCTGATCGTCTCATACTCATCAATGGTCATATTAAGATAAGTCTTATCCTCTGACTCCTGATCAAGAGGACCAAATTGACAGTTCTCTGGTAAACAACACACTCTTCGCCACTTCATCGGTCTTGGCATCTCGGAACTCCCTTCTTTTCTGACATATGTCAATTACATGTATATTATACCCCCTTTAGCGTATATGTCAATTAAAAGGCCCGCTAAAACAATCTTTAGCGGGCACTTTCTTGTTAGCTCTTCTTTGTATTCTTTCTGCTGCGATAGTCTTCTTCTATTTTACTATTCCAATCACTGCCTATTGACTCAGAGGCTCTAAATTTACTTACAGTAGCATTCAGTACTTCATAATTTAGTTTGGTTCCTTCACTGTCATGGTTATAATTGGAAGCTCGATCCGCCCTGATTCCAAACTTTTGTGCCTCATTTATGGCATCGATATTGGCTCCTAAAAACAAAAACTCCCACCCATACTTCTTTTGCTGTCTTTCTACCATATGCTTCACTGTCTCATAATCATATCTATTGCTGGCATTTTCCAGCCCATCTGTCGTAATGATGAACATGGTTTTCTCTGGCCTGTCTTCTTCCCTAGCATACTTGTGAACATTGCCAATATGATGGATTGCCCCGCCTACGGCATCTAACAGAGCGGTACAGCCTCTGACATAATACTCTTTTTCTGTCATAGGCTTTACTTGCTTTAGAGTAATTCTGTCATGCAAGACCTCACACCTATCATCAAATAATACAGTGGAGATAAGAACCTCTCCCTCCTCGTTCTTCTGCCTTTCCATCATAGAGTTATATCCACCGATGGTATCTGACTCTAACCCTGACATAGAACCACTTCTGTCTAAGATAAATACGATTTCTGTTAACCCTTTTTTCATATTCATTACCTCATTTCATCTTTGATATGGTCATTATAAGGTAATGAAGAGGTTACATGGTCTCTTTATAAGCGACATTTTCCACAAGCTATTCTCCCAAGATTTGCTGATCATACTGAAACAGGGCCATGTTTATGGTGTAGATGTCATAGACCTCATTACCTATAAAATACTCGATAATCAAGTCAAATTTACTATTAGGACTTAAGGCCAGGCCTGCTGTACTTAGTAGATCCTTTGTTTCATCCAGATTAAGACGCAAGGCTACAGCCAGCGCTAGGGCAGTTTTTTTCTTCGGTTTATAGTCATTGTTACAGCGAATCTTTGAAAACAGTTTACGATTTAGATTCGCCTTTTTATAGACTTCTACATCAGTAAGTCCTTTTGCATCTATCAGTCGAAGGAGCATTTGTTGAAAACTATCCCCTATATTATCCATAACATCATCTAGGCTCCTTGATTTCTCACAAGGTGTCATAGCTTCCTGGTTAAGACATATGAATGGTTCGTCTATGCCTTCGACATAATCCGTGATCAGTCTTCTCTCCTCATAACGAGAGTAATCTAATCTCCTTTTTTTCTGCTTTTTTATATAGTTATCATTAATAAACTCTTCAACGCCCTGAAATAGTTTCCCGGATAACTCATAGGAACGTTTATCATATACGACGAGATAAACACTCATCTCATATTCTAGTAAAAACTGGCTGATACATGAGATGGCGATTTGCAGTGCCTTGTCCTTTGGGAATCCGTAGGTTCCTGTTGAAATTAGCGGAAAGGCAACTGACTCACACCACTTTTGTCTTGCTAAGGAAAGAGAATTTAAGTAACAGGACTTTACCGTATCATATTCCCCATGATTACCACCTTTCCAGATAGGCCCTATGGTATGTATGATATACTTTGCAGGGAGTCTAAACCCAGGGGTTATCACTGCCTCACCAGGAAGCAATTCTCCTACTTCACTCCTTGCTTTTAGTAATTCCTCCTGTCCTGCTGCTTGATAGATAGCACTGTCAACACCTTCTCCTATGGCTACCTTAGGATTTGCTGAATTGACTACCGCGTCCACTTTCATATTCGTAATATCGTTTCTGACTATTTGAAATGCCACTCCATACACCTCCTTAAGATATGAGGATATCATTCCCTTTTGAGATAAAGTATACCATAATGAACATAGTTTTTCTATGAATCCAGTCGTAATCTCATCCTGTCTATGTTATACTTGTAAAGGAATACGAGAGCCAGTTCAAACTATTGCTATGGAATGGAGGCGTATACATGAAAAGACTAAGA
>JAEYRR010000306.1 GCA_023435505.1 Bacillota bacterium
GTTATAGACTTATGAATTAACTAGTAAACCCTTGAATCAGGACAGACTGATCCAGGGGTTTATTCTTTTCTCACACCTTTCTCACTTCAAGTCAGGTTCTCTCACAACTCTCTCACAGGATTTTTGATATTATAATGTCAGAAAGAAAAACTCTTATTGCTCTATATATGAAAGGAGTATGTATGAAAAAAGAAGAGTCCTTACAAAACAGTAGTGAACTAACTGAATTATGCCTTTCAGTAAAAAAGCTTATAGAAGAAAAATGCTTTAACGAAAGCATTTCTCTCATACAATCTTCTATGGGAAAATATCCACATGCCCCGGAACCACATAATTTAATGGGCATACAGTTAGAAAATCAGGGGGACCACTTACTTGCAATGAAACACTTCCGTGCAGCATGGGCTTTGGATCCAACCTATATTCCTGCGAAATACAATATGAATCAATATACTGAAATGTTTATTACCAAACGCAGTGATATGTATGTTCCAGAAGACTATTCTGACAACAAGAAGGAGGAACTTAAATGAACATTATTGTTATCGGATGTGGAAAGATAGGAAGTACGTTAGCCAAAGATCTCTCAGACACCGGACATAATATTTCTGTAATAGACCGTAGTTCTGATAAATTAGAGATTCTTGGAAATGGATTTAATGGCCTAAAAGTAAGAGGGATAGAATATGACAATGAGATTCTACAGGAAGCAGGTATAGATAATGCAGACATTGTATTGGCTGTCACCTCAGACGAAAATATAAATATAACTATTTCCCTAATTGCCAAAGAAATCTATAGAGTTCCTCGAATAATAGCCCGAATTGTAAATCCCTGTAGGCAATATATCTACCAGACTCTTGATATACAAACAATCAATCCAGTTCAGCTAGAAGTAGATATATTAAAATTTAAAATATCTCAGTTTGACAATTAATAGAAAGGAGTCGTTTATGAAATCAATTATAGTAGGTGGCGGAAAAATTGGCTATTATCTTCTCAAAACATTACATGATCAAAGCTATAATGTATTTCTTATAGAACGTAATTATTCAACCTGTAAATCCATAGCAGATGAATTAGATGCAAATATTATCTGTGGAGATGGAACAGATATAGAGGTATTAAAGGATGCCGGTATCGATGAGGCAGAAGTTGTAGCTGCTGTGACTGGTTCTGATGAAGAAAATCTGGTTATCTGTGTTATAGCTAAAAATACTTTTCATATATCTAAAACAATAGCAAAAATAAACAATCCAAAAAATATCTCCATGTTCAAAGCTCTTGGTGTTGATCGGACGGTATGCAGTACTGCTGTAATAGCAAATCTGATTGAATATGAATTCGACAAAGATAATGCAAGGATTTTACAGACCTTTGATCGTGGTGCAATGATTCTTGCAGAGATAAAAATCGATAAGGGCAGTACATGGACAGATCAATTTGTAAAAGATCTTGAGCTTCCTGAAGAATGTGTTATGTCCTCTATCCTCCGGAATGATAAAGCAATTTATCCTCGAGGAAATACCCGAATACAAGTAAATGACAACATTTTAATCCTAACCAATACTGCCGGTTTTACCCAATTAAAAAGGATGATAAGAGAGGGTGAAAAACATGAGAAAGCTAGGTTCTGAAATAAAAGGGGTATTGTATGAATGTCTGGCTGTTTCAATATGGATGATTCTACTACTTCTATTTACTATAATACTGTTTGAGGTATGCCTATGAATAATCAATACAACACTTTTCAAAGCTGGAAGATAATCATTTATTATAGCGGTTACATAATTATCGGTGGTGCTATGTTGATGCTAATACCTTTCATAACTGCCTTAGTTTTTACTGAGTGGAATACATCTCTAGATTTTATAATAAGCGGTACTGTTACAGTAAGCATCGGCCTTTTATTTCTGTTTTTTGGACGCCAGACCAGACATAATAAGATCCATGTTCAATGGAAGCACGGATTTGTTATAGCGGCCTTATCCTGGATTATTCTTATGTTTTTGTGTGCTATACCATACCGCCTTAGCGGCCATAATAACTCCTTACTAGATTCTTGTTTTGATGTGATGAGTGGATTTACAACAACTGGTCTTGTCCTAACACAGGATTTAGATCATCTTTCTATGGGATTAAATATGTGGAGGCATATATTAACCTTTGTTGGTGGTCAGGGAATTGTAGTATTGGCTCTATCACTCCTAGTAAAAGAAACTAGTGGAGCATATAAATTATATGTGGGGGAAGCAAAGGACATCGGCCTTGTTCCAAATGTCAGGGGAACAGCACGCCTTATCTGGAAGATAAGTCTAATCTATCTTATGGTGGGGACCTTATTTCTATGGATTGATGGAATGATTATTGGGTTACAACCGGTATCTGCTTTATTCCATGGCTTATTTATCTTTTGTTCTTCGTGGAGTACTGGAGGCTTTGCACCGAATACACAAAATATTATGTATTATCATAGTCTATCCTATGAATTGATCACTTTAGTCATCCTAATTCTAGGCTCCTTGAACTTTGGTCTGCATTATGC
>JAEYRR010000352.1 GCA_023435505.1 Bacillota bacterium
TCCTTCATCTTACCTATCATTTGCTCACTATGTTCAAGAAGCCCGTTAATACTTGTATTATATAAGACTACTTTTTTATAACTACCATCTTCCTTTAGCATTAATGTTCTCCATGACTGTGGAATGGTCACATCTTCTTGTACGGTTTTAAGCACTTTATCAAACTTTGGTGAGCCAAGTCCCAGAATCTTCTGCTCCCACATACTTCTGGTGTGATTACCGGTCGCACTGACCAAGCTCTCAATATAACACTGCCTCATCGCTTCCGACTGTACGATTACTACATCAGCATTCACCACGGCCATAGTCTGTGCAAATTTCCCCACACCCTCTACTGCTACCTTATCTTCAGAATTATACTCAGCCAGTACAAAGTAAGGAATATATACCAACTTATCTGTATATTGCTTTAGATTCTTGGAATAAAAAAATGGATGTACACTTGTCACCTTATTATGTTCATCATAGGGATTATGTATAAAGATGATATCAGGATGATTGTTTTTAAAGTCAAAAGAGTTATAGTGTGTTATCGGTACATAACTCGGATATAGGCTACCTTCATAGTGTTCTTCTCCCAAACTGCCGTCTGCATTTTTATCATAATATGGGATTGGAATGACAGTAACATCATATTCCGGATCGTCCATAGCCGCTCTCCAAACACTTTCCAAAGAGTCCCACATAGTTGCATTATAAGGAAGAAATACAGCCTGTTTTCTTATCTTTATATCGTTACGGACACTATTTTCTATCTGTATAAAAGACTCAAGTAATATTTTATAAATGTTATTGATAGTAAGGAGTTCACCCTTTATTATACTCTCGTGGATCTGATAGATTATCTCACAATAATTCTCTAAAATAGGGATAGTAACAAAACCTTCTCCTTCTGATCGTTCTATGAGATTACCTAAAGATATTGCACCACTCTGGCAATCTTCTAAGACTCTAAGCGCAGTCTCATAATCTGCTTCTGCAAGATTCTTACAAATCTCCTCATGCGCCTCATTGAGTAAATAAATAAAATTCTCTGCCTGCTCTTTTTGCCCTTTTCTCATACTTGACTCTCCGTTTTCAGCATAAATCACTCTATTCATATTATTTTCGACTTATTCTACCATATTATTAGTTTTATTTCTACCTGTCTGATTATAAACTTAAATTTCACTTCCAAACAAATTACACCTGCTAATGTGTTCGACATTAGCAGGTGTATGGAGTGAAATCACTATTTTCCATATCCAATCTTATATAAAACTATCCTCCAGCCCTTCAAATAACGTTCCATCTATTCCATATATTTCTTGAATTGGTATAACTTTTACACCATCCAAATGTATCATATGTTTATATTCATCTATCTTTGTCACTTTCCCACTTACTGTTAAGTAGCTTCCTCCCTCTTTGTGCTCATCAGGCACAAAGTATGTGACAATAATTTCAGGGCCTTCGCTGAGGCTACTTCTTATCATCTGCAATTTCTTATCCAATATCTGCTTCGTTTCCTCATCTAATTCAACACGCTCATTAGTCAGACGTGCTGTCTCTTTTACAGCAGCATCATGACCTGTTAAAGCCGCAAATGGTGCAAACTGAGCTGCACGGTCATAATAGGACATGTGAGGTCTGGTGGTTGATACGTGATGTGGTAAATGAATGATATCCTCATATTGATTCTTTGTATTTTCACTCATACTATTTCCTCTTTCTTAGGCCTTATGACCACCTATTTGCTTATTACGTTCTATGGTAGTCGCCCCTTCCTCTAAGTTTGTTCCCTTTAAGATGGCATTCTTACCAAACTTCTTCTTCACATCCAGCATGGCCTTCTGTAATCTCTTTTCCTTTTCCAGAGATGCTTCCTTTTCTTTCCTTCTCTTTTGCTCTGCAGCATAATCGTTAAATAGGTCCAGTTGCACATAGGATTCTTCTTGTTTTGCTGCACTTTCTTTCACCACACGGTTTGCAGAAATATTGACTTTCCGAATGAGCAAATTGGGATTTACGATTTCCTCGTATAAGTTCATAACGGCATCCATAATCAGTCTTGTAGAAGATGTCTTACCTTCCAGATTTGCTGTCCCATGGGCATGCTTTGGAACCTTACGGCCATAGCGATCTATAGTAATCTCTCCTTTATAAATCCTTTGGATGTCCGGATTAGTAAGATTTTCAATATCATATCCGATTGTTACTACCATCTGATCGGTTACCAGCCCTTTATCAACTAGGTCGAGGACCAACAGCTCGGTCATCTCTCTTACAATTAATTTCCCTTTCTCAAAGGTATAAGGAGACTGTAGGACCTGTCCCGAAGTGAGACTGTTGGTGCTTGGTTTATATGCTTTAATATCAGCAATGGTACAGGGTTCCCAACCCCAGGCGTGATCAATAAGCAGCTCTGCATTGATTCCAAATAACTTATATAAAAGATCTTCATTATAGAAATCGGTGGATTTTCCAATGGAACATCTAGCGATGTCACCCATCGTATATAAGCCAATCTGTTCCAGCTTTTTAGCGTATCCCCGACCTACTCTCCAGAAATCAGTCAATGGTGTATGGTTCCACAAAAGCCTACGATAACTCATCTCATCCAACTCTGCAATTCTTACACCGTCCTTATCCGCCGGAACATGCTTGGCCACAATATCCATTGCAATCTTACATATATAGAGATTCGTACCGATTCCTGCAGTAGCGGTTATCCCGGTTTCCCTTAAGACATCCTGAATCATCTTCATTACCAACTCATGGGCTGACATTCCATAGGTTCTTAGGTATTGAGTCACATCCATAAAGACCTCATCCACAGAATACACATGGATATCCTCAGGTGCAACGTATTTTAAATAAATCTGATAGATTCTTGTACTATATTCCATATATAATGCCATCCTTGGCTTTGCCGCTATATAGCCTAACTCAAGTTCTGGATTAGTATTCAACTCATTAGCATCATAAGAAGAAGAGGTAAACTTACGCTTTGGTGCACGGCTTCTTCTCTCTGCATTCACTTCTTTCACCTTTTGTACCACTTCAAACAATCTGGCACGTCCCGGAATTCCATAGGATTTTAACGCAGGAGACACTGCGAGGCAGATGGTCTTCTCTGTACGACTTGCATCTGCCACAACAAGATTCGTGGTCAATGGATCAAGTTGCCGCTCTACACATTCTACGGAGGCATAGAAGGACTTCAAATCAATTGCAATATAAATATGTTCATTATCAGACATCTATGATCTCCTTTCAAGAACATCTGTTCTATAGTATTATTATACTATAACTTATTACTCTATGCCATCCCTTAATCAGCATACTATAATTTATTATCCCCATTTACAGACATAATCCTCTGTTCTCTTGATACAAAAAAGGCCTTCTTATAAAAGTGTTACACTTTTATATAGCTTTTTTCCATATTAATGCTATACTGATATAGACAAAGGCGTCCTTTAGAGGGCGTCTTTGTCTATTTTATTATGAATACTGGAGGTATTTATGGAATTTACTTATAATCTTCCCGTAAACCTAATCTTTGGTTCCGGTAAAATTAGTGTTTTGGGAGCAGAAGCAAAAAAATATGGCTACAAAGCTCTTATTGTAACTGGGCAAAATTCCACCAAAAAAACAGGGCTTCTAGAACGAGCCATTTCTCTTTTATCAGAAAGTGGGCTTAAAAGTGTAGTATATGACCAAGTAGAGCCAAATCCATTGACCACCACTTCCACAGAAGGTGCAGCCATTGCTAAGAAGGAAGGCTGTGATGTTATTATAGGCCTTGGTGGTGGATCTATTATGGATGCAGCCAAAGCCATTGCCTTTCTTGCTAACAATGATGGTAATATCTCTGATTACATATTTGGTGCTTCTCCTAAGGCCCCTGCCCTCCCAATTATTTTAGTTCCTACCACCTGTGGAACCGGTAGCGAGGGCAATGGATTCGCTGTCCTAACCAACCCTGACACTGGTGACAAAAAATCCCTTCGTGGAAATTTCATCGTGGCCAAAACATCTATTATTGATCCTACTCTTATGATGACCATGCCCAAACATGTATTGGCAAGTGTGGGGTTTGATGCTCTCTGCCACTGCATGGAAGCATATATATCAAAAATCGCCCAACCACTCACTGATATGATGGCTTTATCCGGCATCTCTCTTCTAGCTGACAATCTGGTAAAGCTCTATAAAGCTTCTGATACAACAGATATACATGCTTGGGAAGCGGTTACCTGGGCTTCTACTTTAGGGGGAATGGTTATCCATACCGCTGCTGTTACGGCACCACACGGCATGGAGCATCCTGCTAGCGGTTTAAAAAATATTGTACATGGTATGGGGCTTGCCGCACTGACGCCTGTTATTTTTGAAGAGAGTATTAACGCTACTGCGGATAGATTTGCTAATATTTCCGTTCTCTTAGGCGGGAAAAACGAGACAGACTTAGTTCCTAAACTAAAAGAGCTTCTTGAAGAACTTCATATGACCACCTCCTTATCCGCTCTGGGCATAACAGTAAAGGATGTAGAATGGATGGCTGATAACTGCCTAAAAGTATCAGCAGTCGGTCTTAGCCTTCATCCAGTTACCTTTAAAAGAGATGACCTTATTCGTCTTTACAAGAAAGCTCTATAACATTAACTCTGTGCTTTTTGGTACTGACAGATTAAAATTGCACTAAAAATACATACGCCACCTATGGCCAGTTTTAAGTTTAGTGATTCACCTAGAAATAGAATAGCGAAGATTGCAGAAAATACGCATTCTAATGACATTAAAATACTAGCCAACGACTGGCTGGTATTTTTTTGTCCAAGAAGCTGAAAGAAAAAACCTATCATTATTTCAAATATTCCACAGTAAACAATGCTTACTCCACA
>JAEYRR010000205.1 GCA_023435505.1 Bacillota bacterium
TTTAACCGTTTTACATCTTTCGATGCATTTACTGTTTCATAAAGAAACGTTCTTATTCTGAAATTCTTATTGAATTTTCAGGGTTGTTTCACTGTTCAGTTATCAATGTTCTTGATTGCTGCTCTCAGAAGCAGCTTGTCTATCTTAACACCTTTAAATCTTTTTGTCAACAAGTTTTTCAACTTTTTTCGTGAACTTTCGACTTATCCATTTCTGATTAATGAAACGTCATTTCTACTTCATTATCTCTTATGGGGTGTCGCTGACAACTTGACTATAGTAACACAGGAAAAAAGGGTTGTCAATAAGTTTTTTGAATTTTTCATACAATTTAAGCAATTCACAAATTTACATAGAAAAAGCACTCATATAGGTACCTATATGTGCTTTTATATACTAGTATTATTATTCAGAATATCATAGTTTATGCATATAACTTACTACTAATGTGCACTTGGGAAAAATGGACGAAGGGACATCGCCATATTACTAGCTGGCATCGTCTGTAGAATGATATTACCCGGTCCTGTTACTACTGTATTAAAGAATCCCTCTCCACCTAGAAACTTATTTTTAAGTCCAGGAACAGAAGTAATCTCCATTGTACAGCTAGCATCCATTGCTACTAGATATCCGGTATCCACGATCATGCTTTGTCCGGGTGCCAAACTATATTCCATAGCATAGCCATCTATTTCAATAAATGCTTTCCCATTTCCGGATAATCGTTGCATGATAAAGCCTTCACCTCCAAAGAAACCAGCTCCTAATTTCTTTTGAAAATGAATGGATAATTCAACTCCTCTTTCTGATGCAAGAAAAGCAGATTTCTGAGCTATAATAGGACGATTTGGTGTAATATCAAATGCTCGGATAGAACCTGGAAAACTAGAGGCAAAGGCTATCATACCTTGTCCCCCCATAGCAGTATAGTTGTTCTGGAAAATGGATTCTCCAGAAAACATTCTTCCAAAGGCTTTTCCAACCCCTCCATTGGATGATGTCTCCATTTTCATATTAGGGGACATCCAACTCATAGAACCACTCTCCGTAATCATCGTTTCACCAGGCTGTAGGTAACATATTACTACCGGCATAGGCTCGCCTTTAATTTCGTATTGCATTTTACACTCCTCCTTTTATCTTGATACATCCTATTATAACAGTAAACTTATATATTCTCAATTACACTTGGAAGATTTGTCCATTATATTGTAAAAGTTTGATTGACATGTTCGATAGGAACTACTTGATCCAGATAAGATTTGACGCAATCCTTTTGTAATAGAAGATCTATAACGGAATAATTCCCCCAACAGTGCATTGGGAATACTTTCTCTGCCCCTACCACCTTCATAAAATAATCAAACCCCCACCAATAACGTTCCTCTTGCCTAGGATCTAAGACAACAAAGGCAACATCCAGATGTCTCCCTTTTAGTTTATTTATTTCATTGGTATACTCTCGTTCCATTTTATTTTCTTCCTCAAATTCTTCTCCTGGCCAAGACCACCAGTTCAAATCACCGGCATGATAGAGTACCTTACCTTCGTATGTCACCACAAAGGCTACTCCCGCATCTGTAGAAGTTAAGGTCTCCACTAGAATTTTACGGTCTCCATCCCCTAGCTCATAAGACTGATTTTTCCCAACATAAGTAATCTCCTCTTTTACAGTGGGAACTACACCATTTCTCTCCAAGTAATTGGAACTTAACCTAATGTCCTTTGAAAATACGTAATGTACATTAGGATAGTCAGCTAATTTTTGAAAAATCTCCATATTAAAATGATCATGGTGCTTATGACTGGAAAACACATAAAGCTGTTTGTTGACATCTATGGATGGAAGCTCACCCTTATACCAGTCAAAGAGCAATCCGACATTCTTTAAATCGACATAAAAACTACTATGATCTATAAATGTAATCTGCATAACATCCCTCCTTTTTGCTATTATACCTCAAAACACCTTGAAGAGTCAGCAAACCTAAAAGAAAAAGGATTGAATCTGTTACTTACATCAATTCAATCCTTTTTCTTATTATTTGATATTTAGGTTATATTCAGGAAACTTAATACCAATATATTTTATAATTACATCCACACATCTGTCTCTTCCTACCCTGTCACTATTTAGAATCATATCATAATTAATAGGATCGGTCCAAACTCTACCACCAGTATAATAATTATAGTATTGTGCCCTATACCGGTCTGTACTACGTATCAGCTGTCCTGCACGATCCTTAGAGATATACATTTTGCTCATCACAGATTTTACACAGGCTTCTCTTGGAGCATCTATGTAAATGCTTATAACATTATCATTTTCTCTTAAGAGATAATCTGCGCATTTCCCTACAATGACACAACTTTCCGTTTTAGCAAGATGACGAATGATTTGTGCCTGAATATTAAATAAATTAATATCCGAAACAAAGTTTTTTTCATGAGGCTCTAGTACATTACTTGGTGGAATCTTATGAAGGAGACTGGCTAATTTCTGACTACGTAATCTTTCATCATTTTCTACAAACAGACTTTCATCAATTCCGCTTTGATCTGATGCAAGGGTTAGCAGTTGTCTCTCATAGCATACAATCCCCAGCTTCTCTGCTAACTTAGTCCCTATTTCCTTTCCACCACTACCAAAACCCCGGGCAATAGTTATTACAACATTCTCCATAGTCAGACCTCCTATGCTTTATTTTGCATCTGCCTTAAGTACTGCATGCAGCATTACAGTTGCTCCATCTGTGCAATGTTCTGCCATAGAATACTCAGGCTCACAGTGAGATAATCCATCTTTTGACTGTACAAAGATCATGGTGGTCGGAAGCATATAGGACGCAAACTGTGCATCATGGCCAGCTCCGGAGTGGATGTACTGATGACTGACCCCAAGCTCCTCGGCAGCTTCTTTGACATAGCCTACCAGTTCTTTATCCCAATACACAGTATCGCGATTCCAGGCTTTTTCAACCTCACAGGTACAACTCCCCCATGTTCTGTCTCCACAGCTCTTTACAATTTCAAGAACCTGTTCTAGTACCTTTGGATCTTCATGTCTAGCATCAAAGGAGAAGTCAAAATAATCAGGAACACAAGTATGTACACATGGATGACATACCACTTCTCCTGTCGTATATACCAATTCCGGTATCCCAAGCTTATCAATCTCTTCATGTAGATAGCATAGTGCCAGAGACGCTGCATAAAAGGCATCTTTTCTCTTTGGCATAGGAAAGGTACCGGCATGTGTGGTCTGCCCATAAAACTTTACTCTGTAATTAAACATACCAAGAACACAGTCTACTACACCAATTTCATTTCCATTATCTTCAAGGATGGGACCTTGTTCAATATGGGTTTCAAACATACATTGATACCGAGCTGGACTCAGTCTATATTTTCTGTCCCCTTTAAACCCGGAGTTCTCCAACGCCTTACCAAAGGTACTTTTATTATCAAGGATGCTCTTTTGTTGCATCATATCTTCATATTTAAACTTACCTCTGATATTCTCCGGAATATAATCGTAACATACAATACCAGAGCACATCATAGCCGGAGGATACAAAGAGCCTTCTTCATTTGTCCAAATCATGGCGGTAAGTGGATGTTTATGTGAAATAGTATGCTCTACCACGGTTTCCAGAACTTCCATCGCTGATATTACTCCTAATATCCCATCATAATTTCCCCCGTTTTTTACTGAATCGCAGTGGGATGCCATTACAATTCGTTTTGCATCGGGTTGTGTACCGGGAATGGTGGCATAAACATTGGCAACATCATCTATCTCAATGGTCGCACCAATGTTCTCCATTCTCTTAATAAATTCCTTGCGTGCCATAATTGCCTCTGGAGAAAGGGAATATCTTGTAATTCCACCATGCCCCGCATCTCCAAACTGACTCATGGTACTAATTTTATCTTTCATTCTTTCCAGACTGCATTTATACATAAGCACTAACTTCCTTCCCTATATAATTTGGACTCTTGTTCCGGTTGAGATTGCTCCTATCGGGCAAACGATTCTACATAATTGGCAACCTACACACTTGGTTGGATCCATTCTTGGAGTTCTATTCTCACCTATAGTAATCGCCTGATGTCCACCATCATAACAGGACAGATAGCACCTTCCACAACCAACACACAGATTACGGTCAAACCTTGGATAGCAGATACTTTGACGGTCTAATTCTTCCGATGGGCATATGTTAGCTACTGCCTTTCCTACTAGTTGCTTAATAGAGGAAATCTGATTCTTTATAAGATAATGCTTTAGTCCATCTAGCAGGTCATCTATAATCCTATACCCATATTCCATGACTGCAGTAGTAATTTGAACTGTTTCACACCCTAAAGCGATAAACTCCATGGCATCTCTCCAGCTCTCGATACCACCCATACCACTAATAGGGATGTACTGTAGTTCCTTATTACTTTTCATATCATAGATAAAACGTAATGCTATGGGCTTCACTGCTTTTCCAGAGTACCCTCCTATCGCTGATTTACCTATGACATTAGGCCCTGATACAAAAGTCTGAAGATCAATGTTCATAATACTTTTTATGGTATTGATTGCTGCGATACCATCTGCTCCTGCTTTGACTGCTGCCAACGCAGGTTCCTCCATACTAGTAATATTTGGGGTCATCTTTGCAAGAATTGGAAGCCTAGTTCCTTTTCTAGTCGCTGCCGTATAACGGGCTACTAGATCGGGATTCGTTCCAACATCACTACCAAGCCCATCCCCTCTCATATGCGGACAAGAAAAATTACACTCAATAAGATCTGCTCCAGCTTCCTCCATCTTACTAGCAAGTAACGTCCATTCCTCTTCATTTTGACCCATAATGGATGCAATAATCACCTTGGAAGGATAGTCCTTCTTAAGTTGTTTTAGATAGATAAGGTTCTCCTGCAGCGTATGATCAGATATCTGCTCAATATTCTTAAATCCCATAAAGGAACTGTTGCTGTCCTGATGGATACAGTCAAATCTAGGTGATGCCTCTTCAGGTACAAACATCCCTATGGTTTTAAAAGCAACACCTGCCCATCCCATATCAAATGCCTTGGCTACCATCTCATAATTACTACCAACAATAGAAGAAGATAAGAAAAATGGATTTTCACAGTGTACTCCACAGAACTCTATGGAGAGATCTGTAGTTTCTTCTGTCAGTATATGGGATGGTTGAACCTGTTTGAGAATTTCCTTAATATTAACTGGATCTCCAAGCTTGCCTCGAATACATGCTTTCATACAGGTTGGTTTCATACAGGTAATGCAGGGATTTACCTCAGGCATAAGTTCGGCCACACGATCAGGATTATCCAATCTGTATGACTGCATCATTTGGCTTACGGGAAGTCCCACAGGACACTGTTTATCACATGGAGCATTGAAACATAGAAGGCATTTCTGTATTTCTGTTTTTTCCACGATTCGTTCATATGCCATTAAATCCTCACCTCCTGTTAAAAAGTTTTATTTTCTAGGAACTCGTTTTATATATTGTCCTGTACCCGGAGTCCCGACAAACTCTTCATTGTCATAAACAAGCTTACCTCTAAGATAGGTTTGAACCGGATAGCCATGGAGTTTCTTACCCTCCCAGATGGTATGATCATACTCTGAATGCATATTATTTACACTAATGGTAAATTCTTTGTCTTTGTCATATATCACAATGTCTGCATCTTTTCCAACCGCTATGGCCCCCTTCTGTTCACAGCCAAAGATTCTTGCAGGATTCGTAGCACATACTTCCACAACTTTTTCAAAGGAAAGCTTTCCTCTGTTAGCAGCATCTAGCATATAGGGGTAGAGGTTCTCGATTCCTGCACACCCATTTGGAATCTTAGTAAAATTGTCTTTTCCCCAATCTTTTTCATAGCTTTGGAATGGACAATGGTCAGTCGCTACCGTATCAATAAATCCTGTCTTTAACGCATGCCAAAGGGCATCTTGACTTTCCTTACCTTTCATTGGAGGAGAACATACGAAGTTTCTTCCATCCTCTCTTTTATATACGTCACAGGTGAATTCCAGATACTGAGGGCAGGTCTCGACGTAGATTGGATACCCTTCCATCTTCGCTTTTATACATGCTTCTAAGCCTTCTTTATCCGCCATATGTACAATATAGATTGGTGCATTTAGATGAGAGGCCCAATGAACTGCTCTCTTATCTGCTTCCGCCTCTACATATTCAGGTCTACTTAGGTAATGATACCAAGCTGAGGTCTTCCCTTCCTTTAGGAATTTCTCTACATTAAGATCAATTAAGTCCGGATTCTCAGCATGAACATTAATTATAGCGCCCAACTCCTTGGCTCTTAATAACAGTCGTACTAGCGTTCCATCATCCACCATCATCCGTTCTTTTTTATATACAAGGAAGCATTTATAGCTGGTAATACCTTCTTTAACCGCCTGTTCCATTTCTTCCAAAATACTCCCACCATTTAAATCTGTAATGCAGCAGTGAAATGCATAATCTACACAGGCTTCCTTTTCCAGAACTTCTTTCTTAGAATTAATAAGCCCTAGAATGGTCTCCCCTGAATGTTGCACAGGATAATCAAATATAGTAGTGACTCCCCCACAGGCTGCTGCCCTAGTACCTGATAGATAACTATCTGCCGATACAGTCCCTCCAAATGGCATGGCCAGATGAGTATGCACATCTAAAGCTCCTGGAAGGACTAGCTTACCAGTGGCATCCACTACCTTTTTTGCCTCAAGTTTAAGATCTGTACCTAATGCAGCCACCTTTCCATCCTTCACTGCAATATCTGCAAGAAAACTACCGGATGCTGTAACAACCATACCATTCTTAATTAGTAAGTCCATATTCATCCTCCATTCTGACTTATTTACTTGAAATTGTCATATTTATAAACAAGTACTAATCCAGATCTCTGATAGATTTGCGCAACCTCTAATAGATCCATTCCGCCTGCATTGGCAGATATCAGATTGGATACCCAGGTCACACCAAAATCAACCGTTCCGTTGTTTACAGCAGTCGTCTCACTGATATCTCCACCACCGGACACGATGTTTACATTAAGTCCTACTGCATCATAATAACCTTTATCTTTTGCCACATAGTATCCCATAAACTGTGCCTGTGGTAACCATTTTAACTGGATGGAGACATCCTTCTTCTCTACAGCAAATTTACCATCTTTAGAAGCTTGAGCCTCTGTAATATAAGCATTGTCTCTGATATCGTCTAATGTAATGTTCTTTAACTTATCCGCTGCTGATTTATCACCCAGCTGGATATACTGTTGTGCAAGTTTCAGCGTCTGCTGCATAGCGCTCTCATCCATCTTACCAATTTCCGTTACAGGATTGCCTGCCATGTCTGTTTCCACCAATTTCTTCACTTCAGAGGCCATATAAGCCTGATGGTCAGCGGATACAGATGAGCCATATTTGTATACAATCTCTGCTGCCTCTTTAGGATTCTCACAGGCATACTTCCAACCTTTTAAGGACGCGTATATAAATGCTTTTACTGTATTCGGATTTTTTGTAGCAAAGTCTTTGGTACAGAAGAGATTATCTTCTAGCATAGCTACGCCTTCTTTGTTCATATCAATAATTCCCACTTTGTCACCATAGCCGTATCCACCTTCATAGTCATTTACTACCAGACCCAATTCATTATAGGTCATGGCAGATGCCAGAGTAATGGAGTCATCATCAAAACCATCCAT
>JAEYRR010000365.1 GCA_023435505.1 Bacillota bacterium
TCCAAGAAGCCATCTAGAGAACGGTAGTTGGGCCGATTTGATCAGTGCTGCAAAGGCCAGAAACAATATCGGAATCAGAATCAGATTCGGATTCTCCTTGCCCTGAAGAAGGATGTCATTTAAAGCCAATGTATGAAGTTCTATGCTACAATAGGCAACTGCAATAGTAAAGCCGATGCCACCTAAAAGATTCATCCATAAAGCACGGAAAGAATTATGTACTGCTTCTTCGGATTGTGTATACCCAATCAGTAAAAAGGAACAAAATGTGGTAATTTCCCAAAAGAACAACATCCACATTAACTGATTGGAAAAGACAAGCCCGAACATGGCACCAAGGAAAATGAATAACATCCCAATGAAGAAAGGACTTCTGTTCTTCACCTCTTCATGATGTTTATGATACTGTCTCATATACCCTACTGCATAGACACAGATCAAACAACCCACCACTGCAATCATGGTACTCACGATGATAGACAATTTATCAATATAGATATGAAATTCTTCAATGCCAAACTCTGTATTACCACTAAGATCTAACCATAGAATCGTTGATAACTGTACAAGGGACAAAAGCGATACATAGTATCGCCTTCTCTTAATACCAATATATATGATGTATAGTCCAATCATACTTTCAATTACTAGCATAATAACATTGACCCATTCAGTGTTAAATGCAAAAGCATGCTTAGAAGGGGAAAGAAAATTCTGAGCCGCCAGAACAAGTGCTGCAGTTACAATCACACCACTTGAAGCATAAACGATCAGTTTTTGGGACAGTGCACTCTTACAGAGACACAATACCATACCTATAAGTACGGGAAAGCAAACAAGAATCTCAATTAGAAACACGCAAAAAAGCCTCTTTTCTTTATGCAATATAGACATTACTAAAGACAATTATTACAATTCCATATAAAATATACCCGAATTATACAATTCATAGTTATTATTGTCAATCTATATAATTCCATTAAATGGGATTGTATTAAATTTAAACCAACACCCCTATATCCCTAATTACTCCAATGATGTCGCTTCCGCATATACCTCTTCACCTTTGTCACTATAATTGCCAATATCATTTTTTCCTTCATAGTAAAATACATCATCACCTCTTTTAAGATTACCATCCTCAAGTATATCAAATCTCATTACTACCTCATTACTGTTATCATTTGTCAATATAATCTTATTATCTTTAATTATATATTCATAGGTAGGCATACCTGATAATCCTCCGAACTCCAGATAACCTACCACACCGTCAGCATATAAATATAAAATAGACTTATTACCAACATGCATACTATACTCACCTATAAGTACCTCTTTTTCTTTATTACTAGTAGAATCAGAAGTACCACATCCAACGATAAGAACCATAATCAAAATTAAAGACGTTAGTATTTTTCTCATAAAACCTCCATTGTGCTAGCTAACTAGCACATCTCCTAACTATTACTCACTGCTACTTAATAATTCCAATGGTTCACACTGTAGATTTTTATGTATATCATAGGTTGCAATCAGACCAGCCACTGCAAACATGGCAATACCAGTTACTACTGCAATTCCAATGTTACTACTACCTGTATCACTGATATTAACTTCTGTTTCAGAATTCAAAGCTGTTAGCTTACTATAATTTCTATCATACCTTTCGATACTTGTCATGCTACTGGATGCCTTGTGGGATAACAATGTCCCACTTATGCTACCAAGAAAACTACCTATTAACACTATGAGAAGAATTCCCGACAACAATGACCAGGTACACTCCTTTTTCGTCATTCCCAGAGAACGTTCTATGGCAGTCCTCTTTCTTTGCCTTGTAATCAACATATTACAAAAGAACAAGAGAACAAATAAAGCCGTAATACTACCTGCAATCAACATGCTCATGGACATTCGTTTCATGTTGATCAGACCACCTTCCAACCTGCTGTATCCTTTATCATAAAAGGTAATCTCCAAGTCATTAATTCCAGTCTTACTAAAAGCCTCCTGGAACTCGTCGATATCTCCATTTGGAATCTGAAAGGAAGTGGTATATCCCCTCATACGTCCACCCCGAAGGATATTATTCTCATCGCTATTCTTAATTGATGCCTTAGGAACGATAATCTCATTTTCTTGTAGACGATAGCCAGTTGCCAGTGCTGAGCCATATAGCGTATCATAGATTCCGCTAATGGTGTAGTAACTGTCTTCAAACACCTGGTAGACTTCACCCTTCGCATTGAGTATCCCAATGCCTGCCCAGAATTCACTATTCATTCCAAGGTTAGCAGAATCTGCGTAATTGGCAGAGCGCATTGGCAAATGAATCTTATCTCCAACCTTTAAAGAGCTTAATTTGGCAAATCTTCTGGAAATCAGACAAACTTAGTTTCCCAACTGATAATCCTCTTCTGACAATGTTTTCCCCTCTACTATAAAGGCGTCCCCATTGTAAAATGGCAACATCAGATTCGTATTATTAGTAGCGGTAACAGGCACTGATTGAGTGGCCAGCCTCCTTGCTTCACTTAAGGCAAGCCATCGTTTTCCAGCATCCGTGTTATAGAAATTCTCTGTGACTTCCTGATAGGAAAT
>JAEYRR010000043.1 GCA_023435505.1 Bacillota bacterium
ACTTACTACTCATGATATGGGTGATGTGGATGCTCTCTGTCAGCGGACCGTCATTATTGATAAAGGAAAGACACTTTATAATGCAGATATCGAAAACCTAAGAACCTTATTTGGTGCCTATCGTACCATGAAACTTAGATTTACAAAGGATGGAGCAGCACTTACAGAGGAGCATCTCACCAATGAGGCGAATTGGCTTCAGGAGTACATAAACACACTGTTTCCAGGGGATAATATCCATGCCTTTGTCAATGAGGACTGGATTGATGTCCTCTTAAATGAAGAAAAGCAGGATGTTATGAGTGTCATGAATGCCATTCAGGAGAAGAAACCGATCTGCGACATTCAGCTACAGGAAATCTCCACAGAAAGTGTGATCAAGAAGATCTATGAGGGAGGTGTAAAATAGATGAAAAAATATTTTACACTAACAAAAGCTGGTATCCTTGAAAGCCTAACCTTCCGTTTAGGTATGTTTATTTCCTTTTTTGGTAATATCATTTACCTAATAATTATCTATTTCCTATGGAAAGCGATCTTCGACTCTTCTCCCACAGGTATTGTGAATGGAATGACCTTTTCTGATACGATGATTTACCTTGTTCTAGCCGGTTCCTTAGTAAGCATGGTAGAAGTATTCTTAGTCTTTCAGATGGGCTACAAGGTACAGAAGGGAATCATTGTATTAGATTTACTAAAACCAATCCGCTTTGGAGCCTATATGTTCTTTAGCAACACAGGAGATGTAGTCGTAAAGGCCTTTACTGTTTTTTTACCAACTGCAATTGTGGTCTACTTCGTTTCTGGTCGTGGAATACCCCTAGGAGTAAATCTTCTTATATTTATTCCGTCTTTTATCTTTGGATTCATTATCAACTACATGATTAACATGATCATTGGAACGTTGTGTCTGTATACGCAATCTTCCTGGGGAATTAATATTATGAAAGAGATCATTATAAGTCTCTTATCCGGAGCCAGCATTCCTCTCGCTTTCTTTCCTGAAGGAATACGGGCTGTGGTGGATCTTCTGCCTTTTCAGGCTATCTACCATTCTCCCCTTCAGATTCTGCTACATAATGATCTGTCTTCTCAGACCATTCTTAGCATGTTTACAAACCAGCTAATTTGGATGATTATACTGTTTGTATCTGCCAGTCTCTTCTGGAAATGGTCATTGAAGAGAATCACAGTGAATGGAGGCTGATAAGATGAAAAAAAATAAAATTAAGTTTTATGCTAGAATCTATGGAAAGATATTAGCTCAGGATATCAAGAGTAAGATGAGCTATCGGGCTGATTTTATCATCTCATTGATAGGTATGATCTTCACTAATCTCTCTGGCCTTGCCGTATTTTGGATTATGTTTCAGAACTTTGATAACATCAATGGATGGACCTACTATGAGATTCTGTTTTTATATGGATTTTCCCTAATCGCTTTAACTCCTATGCAATGTTTCTTCGATAACAATTGGAACTTAAGAAGTTATGTATATAACGGGGACTTTGTCAAATACTGTTTTCGTCCTATTAATCTGTATTTCTATTTCATATCAGAAGTATTTGATCCAAAGGGACTAGGCGAATTTGCTATGGGTGTCGGTTTACTGATCTATTCCTGGTGCCATCTTGGAGTACCTGTTACCTTTTTGAATATAGCTTTGCTAATTGTTATATTTATATCAGCCTCTCTGATTATGATTAGTATAATGAATCTAGCGGCTGCCACCTGTTTTTGGGTAATGAATTCCGGCTATATTATGGTGACAATGTTTAAGTTTACGGAGTATACCAAATATCCAATTAGTATCTTCAATGGACTGTTCAAATTTATCTTTACCTTCATCATTCCAATCGGCTTTGTTGCCTACTACCCAAGCCTGTTCTTTTTAAGGCCGGACAGTATACATATACTCTCCTTCTTTACCCCGGTAATAGGTATCGTGTTCTTTATACTAAGCTATAAAGTATGGATGCTCGGAGCAACTAGGTATTCTGGAACTGGATCCTGATTTCGTTTTATGATAAGTGTAAAGGGGCAGGAGAAGAATATTCACTATATTCTCTCTTGCCCCTTTTGCGTTTATTAGCGAGTCAACACTTAAAAGTATCCTGTTGGTTGATTATGTTTCCCAAAGTATCATTTTATTCCATTGTTATTTCACAAAAATCGCACTATAATTATACCTAAGAAAAGGAGGTAAGCAAAATGACCCAACTAAACATAGCGGAAAACATAGTACGCTTCCGTCGTGAGAAGAAAATAACTCAGGAACAGCTTGCAGAGTTTGTAGGAGTTACAAAAGCATCCGTTTCAAAATGGGAAACGAAGCAAAGCTCACCAGATATTATGCTATTACCACAGCTTGCTACCTTTTTTGATGTAACAGTAGACGAGCTCCTTGGGTATGACCCTCAGCTAAGTAAGGAACAGATACAAAGACTGTACCACGAGATAGCAACTGATTTTGCCAATCACCCTTTTGATACAGTCATGGGGAAGATTAGACGGTTAATAAAAGAGTACCATAACTGCTATCCGTTTCTCCTAGAGATCTGCATCCTATGGCTCAACCATTTTATGCTAGCAGAAACTCCACAAAAACAAAAAGAAACACTGGAGGCTATAGCCAAACTTTGTCAACGTATCATATCTGATTGCAAGGAACTTGGCATTTGCAGCGATGCTATGATTCTTATGTCCATTGCTGATCTTCAACTTGGACATACGAAGGAGGTTATTGAAACTTTAGAGGATGTCATTAGACCTGACCGCCTTGCTACTCAAAGCGATACGATACTCATTGATGCATATGTGCTTTCAGGAGACGCAAAGAAGGCAGATGGCTATACACAGATTAGTATGTATAACCATTTACTGGCCTTAATTAATACTTCTACAAAGTTTCTAACTATTCATAGCGACAACCTGCCTATATGCGAAGAAACAATACATCGTATCAAAACTCTCATAGAAACTTATCACCTGGAGAACCTAAATCCCAATGCAGCCGGAGTGTTCTATTATCAGGCTTCCATTATATACATCATGCACAATGATAAGAAGAAAGCACTGGAGAATCTAAAAGCTTGTATATTAAGTATGATGGTTCTGGTCTCTACAGGGAATCCTAAGC
>JAEYRR010000051.1 GCA_023435505.1 Bacillota bacterium
CCTTAGGAGATTCCAAAGATGTCAAGGTGGGAGAGATGGTTGTTGCGATTGGTAATGCACTTGGCTATGGGCAGTCTGTTACTGTGGGTTATATCAGTGCTAAGGGACGTGAGGTCACCATTGACAATAATAAAATGATATTATTACAGACTGATGCTGCCATTAACCCTGGTAACAGTGGTGGGGCTTTACTGAACTTAAACGGTGAGGTAATTGGTATCAACAGTGCCAAATTTGCTTCTGAGGAAGTAGAGGGAATCGGCTATGCCATCCCTATTTCTGATGCTGTTCCAATCATAAATGAGTTAGTGGATAGAGAAGTATTAAAGGAAGAAGAGAAGGGCTATATTGGTATTTCAGGTACTACTGTTACTAGTGACATGCATACTTCTCTAAACTATCCTTATGGAGTTTATGTTTCTGAGGTAGCAAAGGATGGAGCTGCTGAAAAAGCCGGTATTAAATCCTATGATATTATAACCAAATTAAATGGAAGCGAGATTTCAACAATCGAGGGCTTTAAAGAACGTCTGAATTCCTACCGTGCAGGTACCGTGGTGGAAATCACCGTACAGCGTATTGAAAATGGAGCATATACAGAAAAGACCTTTAAAGTTACCTTACAGGATAAGAAGGTGCTTGATGGTCTTCAATCCGGTCAGGATTCCGACGATACTGGTAACAATGGTTCTGATGGCAATGATAATAATGGTGGAAATGTAAATCCTTATGGTAATGATGGCAACGGCGGAAGTGACGGTGGCTATAACCCATACAGTGGAGACGATTGGCCTTGGAGTTTGTTCCAGTAATCCTTTAGTACTTGTGTATCAATCTTAGTTGAGTTATAATGTTAGTCAAATATATTCGGAAGTCAAATAATAAGAGACTGATACAGGAAGAATAAGGAGTATTTTATATGATAGATGATAAAGAAACAAAGGATTCAGAGAAAGGGAATGAATTTGAGGACATCTGTTATATCTGCAGACGTCCTGAAAGTAGAGCCGGCAAGATGATTCATATTCCCAATAACATCTGCATTTGTAATGACTGTATGCAAAAGACATTTGATGCTATGAACAGCAATAATATGCCTTATATGGATATGATGCGAATGGATCCTTCTATGATGCAGTTTAGTAATATAAAAAATGAGGTTCCAAAGAGCCAGAAGTTAAAGAAGAAGGTAGAGAAAGAAGAAAAGCCAGTCTTAGATATTCGTAATATTCCGGCTCCTCATATTATTAAAGCTCAGTTAGATGATTTTATAATTGGTCAGGAATATGCCAAAAAAGTCATTAGTGTTGCAGTATACAATCACTACAAGCGAGTTGCCACAGATACTATGGACGAGATAGAGATAGAGAAGTCCAACATGCTTATGATTGGACCTACTGGTTGTGGTAAGACTTATCTGGTTAAGACTTTGGCAAGATTGCTTAAGGTACCTTTAGCCATTACGGATGCCACTTCTTTAACAGAGGCTGGTTACATCGGTGACGATGTTGAAAGTGTGTTATCAAAGCTTTTAGCAGCAGCTGATAATGACGTGGAAAAAGCAGAGCGAGGTATCATCTTTATAGATGAAATAGATAAAATTGCAAAGAAGAAAAGCACTACTAATCGAGACGTAAGTGGAGAGTCTGTACAGCAAGGTTTACTTAAGCTGTTGGAGGGTAGTGAAGTAGAGGTTCCGGTTGGAGCCACCAGTAAGAATGCCATGGTACCTTTGACCAGTATGAATACACGCAATATTTTGTTTATTTGTGGTGGTGCATTCCCTGAACTGGATACTATAATAAAAAACAGGCTGAATAAGCAAACATCTATTGGATTTAATGCTAATTTAAAGGATAAATACGATAAGGATCCTAATCTTTTGTCTAATGTAAACTTAGAGGATTTAAGAGAATTTGGAATGATACCAGAATTCTTAGGACGTCTTCCAATTCTGTTTACCTTACAAGGGCTCAGTAGAGATATGTTGGTGAAGATTCTAAAAGAGCCAAAGAACGCTATTTTAAAACAATATCAGAAGCTGCTGTCCTTAGATGAGGTGGACCTTTCCTTTGAACAGGAGGCTTTAGAGGCTATTGCAGATAAAGCCTTGGAGAAAAAGACTGGAGCCAGGGCCTTAAGAGCAATCATAGAAGAATTTATGTTAGATATTATGTATGAAATTCCAAAGGATGATAACATTGGAAGAGTAATCATTACCAAAGACTACATCGAGAAAAAGGGTGCCCCTATCATCGAAATGCGTGGTATTGAAAAACATCTGCCTTTGCTTAGTGAAAAGCAGCAAATAGAATAGAGTAATGTTTTCTCCCTTTTGGAGTAGATTAATCAAATCTGCTCTAAAGGGGAGTTTTTTATGTTATGCAATAAATATATTCCCTGCATATAATAGCAGTAAATATATTTATAGTAGGATGTTATTATGGATGGTGAACAACTAAGAGAGTGTCAAAAAGCTATTTATTCCCAGGAGTATGGGGATTTTATTATTGACATGTATAGAGACATAGGTGGATTACAAGAAGCTTATAATATTACCTGTTTACAGACGGTATCGGACTATATTCGGATAGGCCATGCGCCTAATACAAAAAATTCAGCAGTTGATATTGTGAAAAATGGCTATCGTTCAATACCAAAATTATATGGTCTAATGGATACCTCAAATATTGAAGAAACTGGTATATACCGTATTAGAAGACTGCCATATCTTGATTTGCTTGGGCAGGGTGTACTGATTGGAATCATTGATACTGGAATTGATTTTGAGAATCCTCTTTTTATTAATGCGGATAATACCAGTCGTATACGGTCTATCTGGGATCAGACCATACAGACAGGAAATACGCCAGAAGGTATCGTATATGGTACTGAATACACGAAGGAGGAGCTTGATCGTGCCCTGCAGAATCCAAATCCATCTTCCGTAGTACCGACAAAGGATGAAGATGGTCATGGGACCTTTCTTGCCGCTGTAATTGCTGGTAACGAGGATATCGATAATGACTTTACTGGAATCGTGCCTCAGTCAGAGTTGGTTGTAGTTAAGTTAAAGCCTGCAAAGAATTACCTACGGGAGTTCTTTGGAGTTAAGGAAGGAGCAGTGGCCTATCAGGAAAATGATATTATGATGGCTCTTCGATATCTCCTTGACCAATCGATTAAATTTGATAAACCTCTTTCTATCTGTATCGGACTGGGAACTAACTCAGGAGATCATGATGGTTCCAGTCCTCTATCTAGTTATCTAGATGATATAGCCAATCTAAACGGAATATGTATTAGTACAGCAGCAGGAAATGAAGGAACTGCAGATAGTCACTACCAGGGCAACATCCAGTATAATACCTTTGAAGATGTAGAGATTAATGTGGGTGAGAAAGACAAGAATGTGACGATGGAATTATGGTCAGTAACTCCTAGTCTATTTTCTGTGGCAATTATCTCTCCAAGTGGAGAATTGGCCGAAAAGATTCCAGCAAAAGCTAATATTAGTGTTAAAATTACCTTTGTGTTAGAGCCAACTACAATAAATGTCACCTATGGCACCACGGATGCAGCCACCGGTAATGAAGTTATAGTGTTACAGTTTCAGAATCTTGTACCGGGAGTGTGGAGAGTCCGTATATATAATGAAAATACAGTAGGTAGTGTGTATGATATATGGATGCCAATAACACAGTTTATTACAGAAGATACTAAGTTTCTGTTACCTAATCCATTTATTACGCTGGTAGAGACAGGAACTACTAGTAAGGTAATCTCCACTACAGCATACAATCACACCAACAATAGTCTGTATCTGAGTGCCTCCAGAGGCTATACTCTATCCGGAAAGGTAAAGCCAGATATAACATCTCCGGGAGTGAATATCTACGGGCCTGTAGGCCGTAATCAGTTTGGGACAAAAACAGGTACTAGTGTGGCTGCAGCCCACACCGCAGGTATAGGAGCTATTTTCCTGCAATGGGGACTTGTAGAAAAGAATCGTACTTCTATGAATACCAGTGAAATTAGAGCGATACTCATAAAAGGTGCCACCAGGGAGGATAGAACCTATCCAAATAGAGATTGGGGATACGGAACGATTAATGCCTATCAAGCATTTGAAGGTCTAAGAATGAAGGTGTAGAAAAATAGTATTTTAGATGTGTTAGATTTACTTGTCTATTCAAAAAAATCTCTTTATAATGATACTTGGAAGATAAGTTTATAAAGAGTTGAAGAAACTGTTGAAAGTGGGTGAACGACATATGAGTGACCAATTTATACCTGAAATTGAAGGTAATCTGCGTAAACATATGATACGTGTACCAAGGGTGATTGATCAGGTAAGTGGCATAAGAATTTTTGGTAAATTAATAAAGTCTTTAGTTTTTACGACAGATGTCGCTACCATTCGTAATTGCAATGCAAATGCAGTAATAGCTGTATATCCGTTTACTCCACAGCCGATTATTACCCATTCGCTTATTAATTGTTCAGATGTGCCGGTATTTTGCGGAGTGGGGGGAGGCACTACAACAGGTAAGCGAGTGTCTAATCTGGCAGAAGATGCAGAGTTCCAAGGCGCTATGGGGGTAGTAGTCAATGCTCCGACACCTAATGACACCATTGCATATCTTAGGGATAAGATTGAGATTCCCATTGTAATTACGGTGGCTGCAGAAGAAACAGATATTGGTAAGCGTCTGGCAGCAGGAGCTACTATACTTAATGTGTCAGGTGGTAATAAAACGGCCGCTATCGTAAGAAAAATCAGAAACGAATTCCCTGAGGTTCCGATTATTGCTACAGGTGGTCCAACGGATGAAACCATATTGCAAACGATAGAAGCGGGAGCCAATGCAATTACGTATACGCCTCCAACAACCGGGCAGATCTTCAGGGATATGATGGTGAAATATAGAAGCACAGAGCATTTGATATATTAGATGTTCTTTCCTACCTTGATTTCAGAGGTGTAGGGAGATATAATAGACTGTAGGATGATATACTTAATTAGGGGGATACAGATGAGGCGGCTTTTAAAAAGAAATGCTAAGTTTAAAGGTCTTAAAAGTATTGATGATAAGCAGGCAACAATGTTTCTTGCTTCAAGAGAATCCGAAAAACTGGTAGAAGATAATCAGGAAGAGGTTGCATATAAGGTTGTAGAGATGGAGATTAAGCCAGCCCATATCATCTGCCCAGATTGCGGGGGAATTACCATTGAAGGCTTGGATTATTGTCACAAATGTGGTGGTGAACTCAAACCCTCAGACTAATATAAGCTGAATGCTTGTTTATAGGAGGATAAAAGTGAGAAGCCCAATTTATAATTGTTGTAGATTGGGTTTCTTTCATTCTATTAGAACGAAAAAACTATTGGCTCTATTACTTTTCTTAGTTTTATCCTTAATAATGGAAAATAATTCATTTAATCCTTGATAAACAAAGGGTTTCTGTGATATTATTGTACACGGATAATTTTATATTTTGATAGTTTCTGACTTATTTTGATAACGACATTCCTACATATCAAATCATCATACATAATTCAACGGTTACCAAAGTAAGTTAGTTCTATAAATGCAATACTATAAGTCAAAGAAGGATGGCTTAAGTAAAGGGAGGAAAAAGAATATGAAAATGAAAAAGGTTCTTAGTTTAGTGTTAGTTGCAACTATGATTGCATCTTTTGCTGGCTGCGGTTCCAAAAGTGGTGGAAGCTCCGATAAATTTGTAATCGGTGGTATTGGACCACTCTCCGGTAGTGCAGCTTCTTATGGTATCAGCGTTAAACAGGGCGCTGAGATTGCTGTTAAGGAGATCAACGATGCTGGTGGCATCAAAGTAGGGGACAAGACTCTTACTTTAGAGTTAAAATTTGAAGATGATGAAGCAAGTGCTGAGAAATCTCCTAATGCTTATAGTGCTTTAGCTGACAAGGTTAATGTTATTATGGGTGCTGTTACAAGTGATGCATGTATCGCTATTACTGATTTAACAAAAAAGGATAATATACTTCAAATCACTCCATCCGGTTCAGCTCAGGATTGTACAAAGAATGATAATAACTTTAGACTTTGTTTTACGGATCCACTTCAAGGAAAAACAATGGCTAAACTTGCTGTAACTGACTTAAACTACAAAAAAGTTGCTGTTATCTTTAATAACTCCGATCCATATAGCTCAGGTATGAAGGATGCTTTTGTGGAAGAAGTTAAGAAATTAGGTGGCGAAGTAGTTGCTGAAGAAGGTTTCAACAAGGACGACGTTGACTTTAATACTCAGTTAACTAAGATTAAAGATACAGATGCTCAGTGTATCTTCGTACCTGCCTACTACAAGGAAGCTGGTTTAATCTGTACCCAGGCAAAAGCGAAAGGAATGAGTCTTCCATTCTTAGGCGGAGATGGTTGGGATGGTGTTATCGATCAGGTTAAGGATACAACAGTATTGGAAGGAGCAATTTTCTTAAGTCCATTCCTATCCTCTAATCCTAACGAAAAGATTCAGAAGTTTGTAAAGGCTTATGAAGAAGCATACAAAGCAACTCCTGATCAATTTGCAGCAGATGGTTACGATACTGTTTATACATTTAAAGCTGCAGCAGAGAAAGCTGGAACTACAGATTCTACAGAAATGATTAAGGCTATGACTCAGATTACTGTAGAAGGTGTTACTGGTACTATGACTTTTACAGCTGAGGGTGAACCTAATAAAGATGCTCAGTTTGTATTAATTAAAGACGGAAAGTATACAGCTAAATAATAAGAAAAATAGTATAGTAAGTTACTATAAAGGAATGAACGGAAGGGGTTACTTCCCTTTCGTTCATTCACTTTTCAATTGCGGAATCACTGAATGTAGTGATTGCTATAATTAGTACATATTATTTGAATATACTCATGTTATCCACTTAAATTAACGTGTCCTAATTATAGCAATCATATGCTATATTCGCAGTTGCATTTAAACTAAGCAAAAGAGGTGTATTTATGCAAAAATTATTGGAGAATATTATTAATGGGTTGACCTCAGGAAGCTTATATGCATTAATTGCGTTAGGTTACACCATGGTATATGGTATTGCCAAGATGATTAACTTCGCACATGGAGATATTATCATGGTTGGAGCATACACAGTATATGTATGTGCTGGGGTAAGTGGAATGCCTGTTTGGTTGACTGCCATCCTGGCAGTAGTGGTTTGTGGCACTCTCGGTGTGGTAATTGAGAAAGTAGCTTATAAACCTTTACGTAAAGCACCAACTCTGGCAGTTTTAATTACTGCAATCGGTGTCAGCTATTTCCTACAGAATCTATGTCAGACTATATTTGGTGCAGATCCTAAGACGG
>JAEYRR010000160.1 GCA_023435505.1 Bacillota bacterium
CTGTACAAGAGAGCACAAGGATTTAATAGAAAAGAGGAAGAATGATGATAAAATTAGGATCCCATGTTGGGATGAGTGGGAAAGATATGATGTTAGGCTCCGCCAAGGAGGCCGTTTCTTATGGAGCTAACACCTTTATGCTATATACAGGAGCACCACAGAACACAAGAAGAAAAGAAATTAGTGAGTTGAAGATAGACCCGGCCTGGGAGTATATGAAGGAACATGGAATAGAGGAAGTAGTTGTTCATGCTCCATATATCATTAATCTAGCCAATACAGTAAAGCCGGAGACCTATGAGATAGCGGAGACCTTCCTTCGTCTTGAGTTAGAGAGGACAGAGGCTATGAAGGGAAGCTGCCTTGTACTGCATCCTGGAGCTCATGTAGGGGCTGGTACGGGAGCAGGCTTACAACAAATTATTAAAGGCTTAAATGAGGTCCTTACAAAGGATACGAAGGCTGTAATTGCCTTAGAGACAATGGCAGGCAAGGGTAGTGAGTTGGGAAGCTGTTTTGAAGAATTGGCTACGATATTCCATGGAGTAACTTACAATGACAAACTGCGTGTTTGTTTTGATACCTGCCATGTAAATGACAGTGGATATGATCTGGTAAATGACTTAGATGGAGTTCTAACAGAATTTGACCGTATTCTTGGTTTAGATAAAATAGCTGTTTTTCATCTAAATGATAGTAAAAATGAGCGAGGAGCTAAGAAGGACCGCCATGAAAATATAGGCTTCGGAAGTATCGGCTTTGACACCCTTCACCGAATTGTGACAATGAAGGAGTTTGAACAGGTTCCAAAGATATTGGAGACCCCTTATGTCGACATACCGGGCGATGAAAAAAACAAAATTGCTCCATATAAATATGAAATTGCCATGCTAAAAGAGGGTCGTTTTCACCCGAATCTATTAAGTGAGATTGTAGAAGGAAAGTGTGCATTCCATGGATGAGCTATATGAGAAATTGTCTGAATATCATACCTTAGATATCTACCCCATGCATATGCCGGGGCATAAACGTAACCCTGACGTAATGGGAGGGACCAAAGAGACAGGTGAGTTGACAGGATTGTCAGCCGCCTGTCTACTGGATATTACAGAAATTGAGGGCTTTGATAATCTGGGTGCTCCCGAAGGTCTCCTTAAGGAGTCAATGGAAAGAGCCGCTAGGCTTTATCAGGCAGATCGGACCTTTTTTCTTGTAAATGGTAGTACGGTAGGTTTACTGGCAGGTATATTGGGGTCTACTAAAAAAGGAGATACCATTTTGGTAGATAGAAACTGTCATAAGGCTGTTTATAGTGCCATGTATTTCAATGAATTAAGGCCTGTGTACCTATTTCCTCAGAGAAACGATTACTTAGGATTCTATGAAGCCATGGATTCAAGAAGTGTGTGGGAGCAGTTAGAAGCTCATCCTGAGACATCCCTAGTAGTCATCACCTCGCCAACCTACGAAGGCGTTGTGTCGGATATTGCGGAAATTGCCCAGATTGTCCATGCCCATGGAGCAATTCTTTTGGTAGATGAGGCCCATGGAGCACACTTTGGCTTTCATCCGTACTTTCCTACCAGTGCCATTACACTTGGCGCTGATGTTGTAATTCAAAGCCTTCATAAGACAATGCCGGCCTTTACACAGACGGCTTTGTTACATACAAAGGGAAGTAGAGCCCCTGTGGAAAAAATAAGTCAGTATCTGTCTATGTTGCAAAGCACCAGTCCTTCCTATGTCCTTATGGCAGGAATGGATCATTGCATCAGATTAATAGAGGAAAAAGGGCTACCGCTATTTGATTCTTACGTTGATAGGCTTAAGGAACTAGAAAAGAATCTATCTAAATTGAAACATTTATCCATCTATAAAGGACCAGCCCAAGGTAGAGCTATAAAGGATCCTTCCAAGATTGTCATAGGAACAGAAAGAACTTCGATTACGGGAAAAGAGCTCAGTAAACGGTTATTATTGCAGTATAAGATTCAATTAGAAATGACCGGTAAAGATTATGGTATTGCTATGACCAGTATTGGAGATACTTTAGAGGGCTTTCAAAGGCTTTCTGAGGCTCTTATTGAGATAGACAGTAGTCTTACCTTTAAAGAGAAGGAATACACAGACAAAACAACATGTAATGAGATAAGGCCACAGATTCATATTCCAAGTATTTATGAAGCAAAAAACAGCCAGATGGAGAGCATTGCTCTACTTTTAGCAGAGGGTAGAATCAGTGGTAACTATATCTATAAATACCCACCAGGAATACCAATTTTAGCTCCAGGTGAGGTAGTCACAAAAGAGATTATAGAAGTAATTACCCTGTATTCCACAATGGGGTATGAGATGGTTGGAGTGAAAACACATCCGCAGGAAGGAAATACCATAGAGGTTATTGTACATTAGAAAGGGAAGGAAAGAAGATGTCCAAAATATTTGTTGTAATTGGAAAAAGTGCAAGTGGTAAGGATACCATATATAAAGAGTTAGCTGGCAATCAAAGCTTAGACTTAAAAGAGGTGGTGGGCTATACCACCAGACCAATTCGAGAAGGAGAGCAGAATGGAGTCACCTACCATTTTGTAAATACGGATACGCTAACTCAGCTTATACAGGATAATACGGTGATAGAACATCGTACCTATAACACCATTCATGGGCCATGGCACTACTTTACTGTCTATGATGATCAGATTAATCTTGCAAAGAATGATTACATTATGATAGGAACCCTGGAATCCTTTGTACAAATTAGAGACTATTTTGGGAAGGATGCAGTTGTTCCGATTTATATTGAGGTTGAAAATGGAGAACGGCTGGCTAGAGCACTAGCAAGGGAAAGACAGCAGGAACATCCTAAATATGAGGAAATGTGTCGTAGATTTTTAGCAGATCAGCTGGATTTCAGTGAAGAAAACATAGAGGCAGCAGGAGTTACAAAGCGTTTTTCCAATATACAATATAGGACATGTGTAGAGACCATTAGTCAGTACATCAGAGAGGTAAAAAAGGTAGATGTAAATTAAGGGGTTCTATGATATAATGGTTCTATAGGTTCGTCAGATAGGGGGTTCTTTGTGTGGATTTACGAGTAAATCAGATGCAAAACGTAAACCAGGTCAATCAACCAAATAAAGTGCAAGAAGCAGATGGCAGTTTTCATTTCACCCTGGTAAGCCATATCGAGGAACAAGAACTGCAGGCCCGCTTATCTACCATGCTGGAGGAGATTACCCAGCAGGGAGAGAAGATAAAGAAGAGGATGGATATTAAAGATGTAAAAAAATATCGAAGCCTAATTCAGGATTTTATGAATGAGATTGTCTCTAGATCCCATGTGTTCAGCAGGGAGAATTCTCTGGATCGAAGAGGTCGTCATCGTGTTTATGGTATCGTAAAACTGGTAAATGACACTCTAGACGAGATTGCTCAAGAGTTAATTAAGGAGGAGAAGGACTCCATCTCCATCCTAAGCAGTATCGACGAGATTCGAGGAATGCTATTAGACTTAATAACGTAAGAGGTGTAAACGATGTTAGATTACCGCAATGTTATTGGACATAAGAATATCATAGAGCATCTGAAGAAGGCAGTTGTTAATAATAAGATATCTCAGGCCTATATTTTCAGTGGGGAAGATGGTTGTGGAAAGAGATTGTTAGCTGATATTTTTGCAAAGACCCTTCTTTGTGAAGCGCATGGGCAGGAGCCTTGTAATAAATGTAAGTCCTGTCTTCAGATTGAAGGAAAGAACCAGCCAGATCTGATGTATGTGACTCATGAAAAAGCTAGCATAGGCGTTGATGAGATTCGGATACAGCTGAATAATGATATTATGATTAAGCCATATAGTAGTTCCTATAAGATTTATATTATAGATGAAGCAGAGAAAATGACGGAGCAGGCGCAGAATGCCCTGCTTAAGACTATTGAAGAACCACCTGAATATGCTATCATTATGCTTTTGACTACAAGTCTTGGTAAGATGCTTCCTACCATCCAGTCCAGGTGTGTGAATTTGGAGCTTAAGGTAGTTCCAGAAACGGATATTAAGAAATTCCTAATGGAAAAGAAGCAGATTCCTGACTACTTAGCAGAAATTAGTGCGGCATTTTCCAGGGGTAATGTGGGACGTGCCATCAAGTATGCTTCCAGTGAGGACTTCATACAGTCCAAGGATGCAATTGTTCATGTTCTACGCCACATAGATGAAATGGAACTTTATGAGATAATGGATGCCCTAAAGGAATTTAGTGCCCATAAACTTGAAATAGAGGATTATATTGATCTCATGCTGTTATGGTATCGGGATGTGTTAATGTTTAAGGTAACCAATGATCCAAATTGTTTATTATACAGAAGCGAAGTTCGTTATATAGCGAAACAGGCAAGTAAAAGCGATTATGAGGGAATAGAAACGATAATCGAGGCGATGGATAAGGCAAAGATCAGATTAAAGGCCAATGTGAATTTTGATGTGGCTATAGAGCTGATGTTACTATCAATAAAGGAGAATTAGAATGGTTAATGTTATTGGTGTTAGATTCCGTAAGGCGGGTAAAATCTATTTTTTTGACCCAGCTGGATTGGAAATCAAACAAGGGGATAATGTAATTGTAGAGACAGCCAGAGGTATTGAATATGGGCAAGTAGTGTTGGGCTGTAAGGACGTGGAGGAGGAGAGAATTATCCAACCTCTGAAGCAGGTCATTCGGGTATCTACACCGGAAGATGATGAGATAGAGTGTAAGAATAAGCAGAAAGAAAAAGAAGCATTTACAATCTGCTTAGAAAAGATTAAGAAACACCAGTTGGAAATGAAGCTTATTGATGCAGAGTATACCTTTGACAACAATAAGGTATTATTTTATTTTACAGCAGATGGAAGAATTGATTTCCGTGAACTGGTAAAGGATCTGGCAGCAGTATTTAAGACAAGAATCGAGCTGAGACAGATTGGTGTTAGGGATGAGACGAAGATTGTTGGTGGAATAGGTATCTGTGGAAGACCTTTGTGCTGCCATTCCTATCTATCTGAGTTTGTTCCAGTTTCCATAAAGATGGCGAAGGAGCAGAATCTGTCATTAAATCCTACAAAGATTTCCGGCGTATGTGGAAGACTGATGTGTTGTCTGAAAAATGAAGAAGAGGCCTATGAGGAGCTTAATAGTAAACTTCCTAACGTAGGAGATTACGTAACCACAAGTGATCGTCTGAAAGGCGAGGTACACAGTGTCAGTGTATTAAAACAGCTGGTTAAGGTTATTGTAACCTTAGAGAACGATGAAAAGGAATTCAGGGAGTATAAAGTAGAGGATTTGAAGTTTACTCCTCGTAAGAGACGCGAGAAGCTTGCTATTGATGAAGAGCTTAGAAATCTTGAGTTACTGGAGAAAAAAGAGGGTAAATATACCCTGGACGATAATTAATCTATTAGGATACAAGTAAGGAGTGCCTTCATGGAAGTATTATTACCAGGAGAACGCTTAGATGATTTACATCGTAATCATTATAAGATTATTCAGAATCCAAATAAATTCTGTTTTGGAATGGATGCCGTCCTTCTCTCCGGCTTTGCCAAGGTCTTGGAAGGTGAGACTACTATTGATCTAGGGACAGGTACCGGTATCATACCGATTCTACTGGAAGCAAAGACTAAGGGTAGTCACTTTACCGGACTGGAGATTCAGGAGGAAAGTGCTGACATGGCACGTAGAAGCGTTGCCTATAACAAATTACAGGATAAAATTCATATAGTAACAGGAGACATTAAGGAAGCCTCGGGTATATTTAAACCGGCTTCCTTTGATGTTGTTACTACGAATCCGCCATATATGAACCATAACCACGGCTTGGTGAATCCCAATATGCCAAAAGCAATTGCCAGACATGAACTGTTGTGCACCTTAGAGGATGTAGTCAGGGAAAGTGCCAGGCTGTTAAGGCCCGGCGGACGCTTGTATATGGTCCACCGCCCTACCAGACTGGTGGAGATCATAAATATGCTCACCAGTTATAAGCTGGAGCCAAAGCGTATGAGAATGGTGCACCCTTATATCAACAAGGAGCCTAATATGGTATTAATAGAGGCAGTAAGAGGAGGCAAATCCATGTTAAAGATGGAGTCGCCACTAATTGTATATAAGGAGCCCAATGTATATACGGAAGAAATATATGAGGTTTATGGATATTAGAAGCATTTTAAAACAATACTTCCTATAGACCACTAGAGTCAGAATGGAGGCTGTAATGGCAGGAACTTTATATTTATGTGCAACACCAATTGGGAATCTGGAGGATATCACCTTTCGCGTGCTAAAGACCTTAGAGGAAGTAGACGTGATAGCAGCAGAGGATACCAGACATACCATAAAGCTACTGAATCACTTTAACATTAAAACTCCTATGACAAGTTATCATGAGTTTAATAAGATAGAAAAAGCCAGGTATCTGGTGGAGCAGTTGCAGCAGGGAACAAACATTGCACTGGTGACAGACGCTGGGACCCCAGGTATTTCAGATCCAGGCGAAGAGCTGGTTCGTATCGCCTATGAAGCAGGAATCCATGTTACTTCACTTCCTGGTCCGGCTGCCTGTATAACAGCGTTAACCCTGTCCGGCTTAAGTACAAGAAGATTCTGCTTTGAAGCATTTTTACCAACCGATAAAATGGAAAAGAAGGCAATCTTAGAGGAGTTAAGGACAGAGACGAGAACCATTATTCTTTATGAGGCTCCTCATCGCCTGTTAAAAACGCTACAGGAGCTATTTGAGGCACTTGGAAACCGTAAGGCTACGATTTGTCGAGAACTGACAAAAAAGTACGAGACAGCCTTTTTAACGAGTTTAGAGGAAGCAATTATTTACTATACTGACAACGAGCCAAAAGGAGAATGTGTGATCGTCCTAGAAGGTGTTAAGAGAGAAGTAATGCTTGAAGAGCAGAGAAGTGCTTGGGAGCAAATGGATGTAAAGGAACATCTTAAGCTTTATATGGACCAGGGTCAGACGAAAAAGGATGCCATGAAACAAGTGGCAGTAGACCGGGGAGTATCCAAGCGAGATATCTATCAGATGCTACTAGAGAAATAAAGTAAAAGCAGCAACCTTAAGGTCGCTGCTTTTTTTAGCATTTAGTACAATATCGTAAGGTAAGTTACAATATTAAGTAAATAATAATAAGTACTACTCGATGATTCCAGCCAGTTTAGCTAATTGAACGATAGACTCTTTGGAAACTTTTTTCCCACAGTAATCATATAGGTCATTCTTTTCACCATTGAAAATGTCAGTTGGTTCATATTTCTGTAATACAATACGATCCTCATCAACAAAGATTTCAAGTGGATCTCTCTCGCTTACGCCAAGAGTTCTTCTTAATTCGATTGGAAGTGTAATACGGCCAAGTTCATCAAGTTTTCTAACAATACCTGTACTTTTCATATGCGTGCTCCTTTGGATATTATTAACAAGTAAATAATTACTTGTAGATATTGTATAAAATAACACTATCACACATTAAAGTCAACTTAAAATCTTAATGTGATATAGTACAATTTTAATCTGGGTAAATCGACATGATAAAAAAATGTAAAATGTAAATATGTGTCAATATGGAAAAATAATACAAAATAATAGGAATATATAGAAAAATAACGATAATTACGAGGGATTTGTAAAATTATGTTATAATTTGAGTTAAAATAAGCTAAATTATTACATAAAATTAGTAAACCAATTTTACCATTTTAATTAGATTTTTTATTTAAATACTAACAAATATATCAATTCAGAGTAAAATTTTTGGAATATAAAGCATGTAAAAACAAAAGAAAAAAAATAGAAACACAATGGAATTTGGCGAAATAGTAATAAAAGATTTACCTTAACAAGGTATGAAGATAGTTTGCTATCCTAAAGAGAAAATGTAAAAAAATGATTAACAAAAATCGACAATGGTAATAAATCCCTTACTTGGTAAAAATTTATATTTCATAAATTTATGCTACATGCATATAAATAAACAAGTACAAATAAACCTGGAGGAGGATAGCACATATGCTTAATTATTTGTGGGCTCTTATGATTGTATTGGGAATTGCTGTGGCAGTTATTACAGGTAATGTGGCAACAGTAAGCAGTGCAACTTTGACATCATCAAAGGATGCCATAACCTTGTGCATCACTATGCTAGGTATAATGTCTATGTGGACAGGTCTTATGCAGGTAGCGAAAGTGGTTGGTATTATTGATGGATTAACAAAAAAGTTAAAGCCAATACTTCGACTGCTGTTTCCTGATATTCCAAGAGAACATGTTGTAAATGAATATATTGCCTCTAATATAATAGCGAATGTATTAGGGCTTGGATGGGCAGCGACGCCGATGGGATTAAAGGCTATGAAAGAACTGAAAACGCTAAACAAGGATAGTGAAGTCGCCAGCTGTGATATGTGTACCTTTTTGATTATAAACATATCGTCTCTTCAGCTGATTCCTGTAAATATCATTGCATACCGAACCCAGTACCAGTCCATAAAACCTACGGAGATCCTGGCAGCAGCTATTGTAACAACTATATTTTCCACCTTGGTGGGAATCATATTCTCTATTGTAGCAAGAAAACGAAGCAGAATCAATTGAAACTAAGAAAGGACGTCTGCCATGGAATTTCTGTTATACATATCTGACTATATTATGCCATTTATCTTTTTTGTAGTAATCGGATATGGCCTCCTGTGCAAAGCACCAGTATATGATGAATTTATTAAAGGTGCCAAGGATGGGGTTAAAGTAGTGGCAGAAATTATTCCCACCTTAGTAGGTCTAATGGTGGCAATAGGGATTTTACGAGCTTCCGGTGCCTTAAATATACTTTCGGATTTCATGGCACCTGTTTTAGAAAAGGTCTTCTTTCCAGCTCAGTTAGTTCCTCTTGTTATTATAAAGATGTTCTCCAGTTCAGCAGCGACCTCGCTGTTACTGGATATATTCAAAGAGTATGGACCAGACTCCTATCTGGGCCGGCTGGCTAGTATCATGATGAGTTGTACTGAAACAATCTTTTATACCATGAGTGTTTACTTTATGGTCGCGGGAGTAAGGAAAAGTCGTTACACTTTACTGGGCTCTATTGTAGCAACGCTATCAGGTGTCATTGCCAGTGTAATTGTATGCAATATGGTGTTTTGACTAAATATTAGCAATTCTGGTAGGCGAATATTATCAAAAAAAAGTTATTAAAGTCAAAAAACATAGATTATATGTAGAAAAAATGTTGAAGACAGGAAAAGTATTTGATAAACTATAGAATAGTAAGGTGCAACATATTACATAAGAGAAATCGGTTTTTGATTTACATTATTACACAGGAGGACATACAGAAATGAATAGAGTACGTAATGCATTTGAAGATAGGAAAGCCTTTATAGCGTACCTGACAGCAGGGGATCCTGACATAAACACTACAAAAAGATTAATAACTGCGATGGAACAGGGTGGCGTTGATTTAGTGGAGATAGGAATCCCTTATGGGAATCTTTCAATAGGTTTACCAGATTTGGAAAGCTCCAATAAACGAGCACTAGATGCAGGAACAAAGGTAGACGATGTATTTGATATGATTTTAGAAATAAGGAAGATGGTACGTATTCCAATGATTGTTTCTGCACACCTGGAAACCATAAAGGAGTATGGTATAAGTCGCTTTATGAGGAAATGCAAAGAGTGTAATATAGATGGACTATTAGTTCCGGATCTTGTTTATGAAGAAAGAAATATTATTTCAAGAGATTGTGATTTGTTTGGAGTAGATTTGATTTCTGTAGTAACACCAGGTTCCCGTGAACGAATTTCCACTATAGCAAAGAGAGCAAAGGGATTTGTCTATTGTGAACATAGTGAAGAAACATTAGGCAAGAAAGACGACATAGATTTTAGGGAAATGGTTGCTATTATCCGTGCCAATGCCAATGTACCTTGTGCCATGGGATTTGGAATTACTACACCTGACCAGGCGAAAGAAATGGCCCGAATAGCAGATGGTGTAGTGATTGGAAATGGTATTTTACATGTGACTGCTGAGTACGGTAATGATTGTGTCAGACCGGTAACGGACTATGTCAGAACCATGAAATCAGCCCTTCGTCAGGCTTAAATACCCTAATACTTGAGAAAGCATAAAAAGGAGCTAGGTCTTAAACATAAGACTTAGCTCCTTTCTGGCATATATTTGGTTCAATAATTAATTATTTTAATTCAGCTACTACAGCTTCCAAAGCTTCTAATGCATCTTCAGGAAGTTTGTCATAACCTTCTTTAAAAGTATCTCTGGATTTAACAAATTCAACACGGTCATTAATTCTAGCCTTAAGAGAAGCAACATATTCTGGATCATTAAGATCTGGAACAAAGCCTTCCCACTCAAAAATCTCGATATCTTTGAAAGGTCCCCATTGCTTGAATTCTGCTTTTCCTTCTACAATTGCTTCAATAACACCTAAAGTATCCTTAGGCTGAATCTTCTTGCCCATGAAATCACCAGTGTTGATAATGTAGCAGTCTACATTTCTCTCAGCAACTAACTTCTTAAACTTAGCATAGTCATTTGCTAAAGGATATGTTCTAAATGGGTTAGCATATGGCTCAACAACTAAAGCATTAGGATCTACACCAGGAGCAAGTCTCTCTGCTGTGGATCTCTTAGTTGCTAATGTAGCACCCATAACAGCTGCTAAAGAAGCACCTTTTAATCTAACAATTGGAGGAATGGTAGGATCCTTCATAATCCAGAAAATTGCGTTTACTGGTTCAGCAATCTTGTCTACACGGTTAGGAGACCATAATTTAGACTTAATAGCACGACCATTACCGTTACGAATATCCTCAGTAACAAGTACTACTTTACCATCTTCATCTATTGTTGCAGAACAGTTTTGTGCAGTTAATAAATACTTATTATCTTCACAATATGTAGGGTAATCTTGAGTCTTATCAAAGTAAGTTGGCTCAAGTGCAATAGTGGAAGCAGTTTCATCATTGATAATGAAAGCGTCATCATGAAGAACAGTTACATCATATTTACCACCATGTTTTGCATGAGTAATAGTGGATTTACCAGAACCAGATAAACCAAATACGGAAGCTACGAAAGCTTTACCTTCTCCTAAGTTATATCTCTTTTGTCCACCATGGCAGGAAGCATAACCATTACGATTTGCGATCGCCCAAGCAATTGTAAGTGTACCTTTTTTATGTTCACCAAAGTATCTCATACCTAATAATGCAGCACAGTTAGTACCCGTGTTAAAATATGTAAGACCAAGAGAATGTTCAGGGTGTTTCCACTGAGGGTTAGAGAAGATATAGATATCTGGCTCGTTGCCAATTGGTCTAGATTCTTTATACATTTTCACATATTCATCAGACATATACTGGAAGTTTAACATCCAAGAATATAATATGTTCTCTTCTCCTTCTGGAATCAGCAGATGAGCTTTAACCATGAACTCAGGATCTAAGCCAATAAATACTTCTGCATGATACAGAGTTTTCCATCTGGTATCGTAGATAGCATCCATAACTTTATTATCTAAGTCACTTGTATTTACGCCAGGCTCACCAGCAATTTTTCTTGCTGCAGCACAACGGCCTGTTACAAAGCCATCATTAAATAATAGTACTTTTGCGTCTTTTTCAAGACCAAATTCTTCGCCGCGATAAACAGGCATGTCAGTAACC
>JAEYRR010000166.1 GCA_023435505.1 Bacillota bacterium
CTTAATGGAGTATGGAATTGTGAATGGAAAAGATATCTATCTATATGGGGAAAAAATAAAGGCAGCATTAATCAGTTCTACCAGGAAATTAAGTAGTTATACCGTGTACCCCAATGAGACATTAGGATTTGGAGCATTATGTTTAAGAGATGCATTAGCTTTTATATAGCAGTAGGTGAACTTGACTTTACATTTATATTAGCTTACTATACAGGTAAAAAGGAGGAGTACCAATGAACATCAGTAAAGAGTATTTCACGTTAACCAATGGGGTAAACATTCCTTGTCTTACCTATGGAACTTATAAAGCGGCTACAGAGAACGCAGATAACATTAGTTTAGCCATTGATGCAGGATATCGTTCTTTTGATACTGCCTCATTCTATGGAACAGAGACCTTCCTTGCTGAGGCCATTCATAAAAGTGGATTGAATCGAGAGGAATTTTTCATTACCTCAAAGGTTTGGAAGACTGAGATGGGATATCATAATACAAAAGAGGCGTTTTCCCGCACGCTTTATAATCTTAAGACGGATTATTTGGATCTGTACCTGATTCACTGGCCAATTCCAGAGGTAGGATATGAGAACTGGGAAGAGCTTAATCTTGATACCTGGAGAGCTATGGAGGAATTATATCGAGAAGGATATATACGGGCTATCGGGTTAAGTAATTTTTTGCCTCATCATATTGAACCATTAATAAAAGGAGCAGAAATACTCCCGATGATCAATCAGCTGGAGATTCACCCGGGATATACCCAGGAAGCTGCCGTAGCCTATTGTAAAAAGCATAACATTCAGGTCCAGGCTTGGAGTCCTATAGGAAGAACCAGAGTGTTAAAGGATGAATTAATCTTAAAGCTAGCAGATAAATATCAGGTTTCACCGGCTCAGTTGTGTCTAAGGTATGAATTGCAAAAAGGAATTATTCCGCTGCCTAAATCCTCATCCTTAGAAAGAATGAAAGAAAACCAGAATATTTTCTCGTTCACGATTTCTGTGGAAGATATGTATCGTATAGATACTATGCCACAAACCGGATGGTCAGGAGAACATCCAGATCGAGTAAGAGTGGCTATCTCATGAGTATATTTGGACAGATTAGTAAATACTAGTTGCATATCTACGAACTAGTATTAGACAGAGTAGAGAGGAAAAACAATGAGCGCTTTTTTAGGACCGATACACAATTGGTTATTTCATAAAATACTATTTCAGGACCAACTAACGGCTGCTATCATAGAGGGAGCTGAGGAGAAAGGCTACAATCCAGAATTAAAGAGAGAGGTAGACAACCGTTATGGTAGTCTGCCTAAGGGTGAACTTAAGGATATTATTGATGAGTCCAATATACATGGTTGGCTACAGAATCAGGTAACCTTGGTGGAATACAGACTCGCTTATGTTGTAACTACACTTCTCAAAGAAGATCAGGAAAGACTAAATTGTATCATGGATATTGCCTACAATTATGGAAAAGCCCATGGGATAGATGCAGGAGCTACAGCTAGAATGGCCTATGATCTACTAGAAGACAGCCTTCTTAATGGTATGCCTTGTGACCATGTAAATAAAGTTACACAGGAGTCCAATGAGAAAATATGCTGGGAGCAGACTTTGGATATCCATGAGCCGTACTGGGCTGAGATAGGTGGTAAAATCAAGTATTACTACGATATAAGGGAAGCTCTCATAAAAGGAATGATAGCTGGAAGTAAGATTACATTTTACCGGATCAATGATGGAAAATATGTGCTATGTTAAAATTAGCAAGGAGCCTTCTTATTGATATAAGAGGGCTCCTTATTTTTTATGTCTAAAAGACTACTACCAGTAACATCTTAAAATTCTCCTTGCCGTATACAGCATGGGGATGTTTGGCTGGCATTACAATAGTGTCTCCTTCTTTTAACTCATACTCAATTCCATCAATGGTAATTCTTCCTATACCATCTAAGCAGGTAACCATGGCATCTCCACCGGATTCGTGGGTACTGATTTCCTCTCCTTTAGAAAATGCAAATAATGTGATACTGACGTAAGGATTTTGAGCTAACGTCTTACTAACTACTTGGCCCTCCTGATACGTCACCTGCTCCTTAAGGGATAAAATCTCAGATTTATTTATATTTTTCATAAGCGATGACATCATAATACCTCCTTTTCTAATCTTTGTAGGGCTATTTTATCATGAGTTTTATAGTAAAATCTGTAACATTTGTGACGTGATATATCTTTAATCCTATAAAAACCATAGATGTTACACATAATAATGAAGTCAGCTAACATAAATCTGAAAGGGAGAACAATGAATCACTTTATTACACATCCAGCAATGAAAATGGATCTAAACAATATAGAAATTCAGCTGGCACTGTATTGTGCTCCTGTAATCACTGGTTTAAAGGTTTCCAACCTACTTATCCTTAAGACTGGCTATCTACCTTCCTTTAAAGGGATAATGGATAAATCTAAGCTTTCGTATTACATGTTAAGAGAGACAGACTGCAGAACCATCCTCCTTTTATATAATGAATGTTTGTTAAAGACTTATCTGAAACAGGAAGAAATCATGGTATTTCTAAAGGACAGAGGATATAGGCTGTTAGACCTTAATGACATTCTTTCTTTTTTTAAAAGACGCTATGAGGTTTATCATACAGGAAAGGGAGAATTTCCTCATGAACTAGGGCTTATACTGGGGTATCCCCTTGAAGATGTAGAGGGATTTGTAAAATATAGAGGTAAATATAGCCTTTATACAGGGTATTGGAAGGTTTATGGGCATTTGCCCCTTAAGAGGCACCTGTTTTCTGAGTATGACTCAGCAAAAGATAGGGTGATTAAACTACTGGAAGATGGGCTAACAATGAGCGAGATTATGAATGGATTCGGTGTGTGGTATCCTGTTGACCAAGTAAAATAAATGATATATAATGTAGACAAAGTTAGATACTGCTAACGATAAGGAGGCTAAGAAATGTCGTATCAAGTTATAGAAGGTATACTAATCCCTTTTATAGGAACAACGCTAGGTGCTGCTTGCGTCTTTTTTGTTAGAAAATCTATTCCGGATAAGCTTCAACGTGCTTTGACCGGCTTTGCTGCCGGAGTTATGGTGGCAGCTTCAATATGGAGTTTATTGTTGCCGGCATTAGACCACGCGGCCTCTAAAGGGAAGCTTGCCTTTGTTCCGGCTGTTGTAGGATTTTGGCTGGGTATTCTGTTTCTTTTGTTATTGGACCATATCATTCCCCATTTACATAGAAAAAGTCAAGAGGCTGAAGGGCCAAAAAGTAATCTTAGCAAACGTACTATGTTGGTATTGGCAGTCGCATTACATAATATTCCGGAGGGTATGGCAGTTGGAGTGGTTTTTGCCGGCTTTATAGCAGGTGATACTAACATATCTTTAATGGGTGCTCTTGTTTTATCACTAGGTATTGCTATACAGAACTTTCCTGAAGGGGCAATCATTTCTATGCCTTTATATACAGAGGGAGTGCCTAAGAAGAAGGCTTTTGGCCTAGGAGTAGCTTCTGGAGTGGTAGAACCCCTAGGAGCCTTAGTAACGGTTGCAGCGGCTGGAATTATAGTGCCTGCTTTACCGTATTTATTAAGTTTTGCAGCTGGTGCCATGATTTACGTAGTAATCGAGGAATTGATTCCGGAGATGTCTGAAGGAGGGCATTCTAATATTGGTACGGTGTCATTTGCGGTTGGATTTACTTTGATGATGATATTAGATATTACACTTGGATAGTATCGCGTTATATAAAGCTGATGGATCTTAACTTAGGTTAGAGATTTATCAGCTTTTTTGTTTTTAGAAAAAACTTGACAAATATCAAAAGATTAGATAAACTAAACCAAAGTTAGCAATAACTAACTTATGAAAAAGTATAAAAATTAATATATAGTAGGATGGTGTATATGAGCGTTGTAATAGTAGGTGGACATGACCGAATGGTCAGTGAATATAAAAAGATTTGTAATCGTTTTAATTGTAAGGCAAAGGTTTTTACCCAGATGTCAGCGAAACTCGCAAGTCAAATTGGCTCCCCTGATTTGATAATCTTATTTACCAATACGGTATCTCACAAAATGGTTCGATGTGCCATTGCTGAAGCAGAAAGGTGTAAGGCTAACATAATTAGAAGCCATACTAGTAGCAAAAGTGCACTAAATGAAATATTAAGCACAATACGCTAGTAAATTAGTACTAGTAATTTGCTGAAAAAATGGTTAAAATAATATTATTGAATATAGTAGAATAGCCGACATATGGTAAAGGTACATACATTTGAGAGATACCCATTTTGGAGGTGCAAAGTTTGTCCATTAGAAAGCGAATTGGAGTTATGGTTTCCAACGCAACTATGAGAAATTGTTCCATGCTTGTAAAGGGAATTATTAAAAAAGCCTATTCTTTTGATTTAGATGTTTGTGTGTTTGCTACTTTTATTAGGCAGACAGAAAACACCGGATATCAAGAGGGAGAAATAAATATTTTTAACTTGCCTAATTTTGATGATTTAGACGGGCTTATTTTGCTTGGTGATTCTATACAAATTCCAGGTCTGGAAGAAGCATTAGAAGAAAAACTGATGGCGGAGTGTTCCTGTCCGGTCATAGTTTTGGACAAGGAGTCCAAGTATTTTCCATACATATCTATTAATGACGAAGTGCCCTTTGAACAGCTGGTAGATCATCTGATTGATGTTCATGGGTATACAAAGATAAATTGTTTTACGGGATTTAAAGGCCACGTACACGCAGAAAATCGTTTACAGGGTTATTTTAATAGCCTTACCAAGCACAATATCCCTGTGGAAAAGGAGCGTTATTCCTATGGAGATTTCTGGGTGATTGAATCTGCTGAGTATGCCCATAAGATTCTAAGGAAAGAAGTTCCATGGCCAGAGGCGGTTGTATGTGCAGCAGATTATTCTGCCATGGCAATAATTAAGGAATTAGTGAAGGCAGGAATCCGAGTACCGGAGGATATGGCTGTAGTAGGTTATGATTCTTGTGATGAAGGAATATCCTATATAC